>JACQHI010000009.1 GCA_016199105.1 Lentisphaerota bacterium
CTGCAGCCGGTCATTCGGATCCAGGATACGCCGGTCGCTCTCCATAAGGGTGCGGAAGCGGACACTCGTGCGGTCACGGTATCGGTGGGCGAGGGGAACGCGTTGGTCGCTCCGTCTGCCTCGAAAAGCGGATGGCCGCAGTTCGTGCGTCAGCCGGCCGCCCACCTCATCCTTGACCGTTCGGCGGCATCGGCCGCCACTGAGGCGGAGACCGTGCAGCGGGCGAAGGCGGCCATCTCCGCGCTTCCCGTGTCTGTGCAGAAGGTCCGGGTGACCTGGGCGAACTATGAGCAGGAAGATGTGTCGGGCAGTCCGGAGACTCGTGAAGTGGCCCTGGGCGCCTTGGATCGGACGGTATCGCTTCCATTCCGGGGTGGATTTTGTCCGGAGCGGGTCATTGCCCGGTTGCTGCTTGAGGAACGAGGGAAGGCGGAACAGCAGCCCGCGGGTCCGGTGCCGCTCTTTATTGTGGTGCCGGCGCCCGGCTCCAGTCCCGTCAAGGTCGGAGGGCTGGCTGCATTTACGCGTTTCGTGCCGGACATGCCGGCCTACATCGTGTGTTCTTCCGGCGGTTGGGAGCAGGCCTCTTTTGGGGGCGGAAGCGCGCAGCCGGTCTCGCTCCCGGATTTGGCGCCGGCGCCGATCATGGCCGTTCGGAAGGGAAAAGCCGTGGAATTGCTGTCTGCGGCGGCAGAGGGCGGGCTGGTCCTCGTCCCGGGTGAAGCGGGCCGGGGCGAATGGGAATGCTGGGATCCGGCGCAAAAAACGTTCCGGCCCATCGAGCGCCTGGCGCGGTGCGCCGATCCGGACTATGCCGCGGGCTTAGCGCTATGGGCCAGACACCGCGCACTGGGCTGGGAACCCGGGAGCATTGACACGGCACTGCCGGGTCTTGTGGCGGATGCCCAGGCGGCGGGAATCGCGATCCCCGAGACCGCTTTTGTGGTTGTTGAGACGAGCGCACAGGAAGTGATGCTGGCGCGCAAGGAGAAGCAGTCGCTCGGCGCCGGGCATGCGCTCGAATTCGACGAGGTCAAACGGGCTCCGGCGCCCCCGGCCCTCTGGCTGTTGCCCGTGGCGTTTTATTTGCTTTACCGCCGATTCCGGAATACGATGTCCGACTGTAAGTCTGGAAACCGGCAGGTGTCCCGTGCATGAAGAGATCCTCATCTTGTTCCTTTTGATTCTCGGCTTGCTGACGCTGGCGGCGCCCGTGGTGACCGTGATCCTGGTCATCTCCCTCCGGCAGTCGTTCAAGGAATTCAAGATGGAGATGGCCCTCCTGCAGGACCGCGTGGAAGATTTTGCCAACGAGTTGAAAACTTTTCTGAGACAAAACGCATCCGCGCCGGGTGGACAGGAAGGCGCGGCAGCGGTCGTCCCTCCACCGGAGACCGCTCCCGTGCCGCCGCCGCTCCCGCCGCCTCCGATCGTCGTGCTTCCACCGCCATCGAAAACGCCCCCACCGCTTCCACCCTCCGTGCTGTTGTCGGCCGCGCCGCACGATGAAGTGCCTCCTGTCCACCCGGAAGCGCCGGCGGAGGTTGTGTCGCCGCCTTCCTCCGAACGGATGACGGCAGTGCGGGAAATCCTGCGCCGCTTGTGGGACTGGATCCTGGTGGGCGAAGAGTACCGGCCGGCCAACATGAGCATGGAATACGCCGTGGCAACGACCTGGCTGATGCGGGCCGGCATCGTGGCCATTGTCGCCTGCGTAGGATACTTCCTGAAATGGTCGATTGAGCGCGAACTGATCGGGCCCTACGGCCGGGTGGCGGTGGCGATCGTCGTGGGGATGGTCATGCTGGGAGCGGGGATTCGTCTGATGACCCGCCGGTGGCACGTCCTGGGGCAGGGGTTTATCGGCGGCGGTCTGGCCACTCTATATTTTGCCCTGTTCGCCGCCGGACCGTTTTACAAGCTGATCCCGATTCCGGGCGCCTTCGCGGCGATGATCCTGGTGACGGTGACGGCGGGCATACTGGCGGCACGCCTGAATTCCATGCTGGTCGCCATCTTCGGCATCATCGGCGGCTTCTGCACGCCGTTCCTGTTGCGGACGGGCCAGCCGCATTTCCTGGCTTTGTATGCCTACATACTTCTGCTTGACCTGGGCATTCTGGGCATTTCGCACGTCCGGCAATGGCGTCTCCTGAATTACCTGGGTTTCGTGTTCTCCTATTTCCTCTTTTTCGGCACTTGGGGGCGCCTGGATCCCCATCGCGATTTTCCCCTGGCCATCAGTTTCCTTTCCCTCCTGTTCGTCATCCAGTCGGTGCAGGTGTACACCTATAACCTCATTCGCGGCCTGCGGACGACGCTCCTGGAGATCGCGCATTTGTTGCTGAACGCGGGCCTGTTTTCGCTCACGGCCTATGCCGTGATCCGAGATGCCGTCGGCCGGCCCTGGCCGGCGATCATGACGCTGGCGCTGGCGGTGTTCTACATGCTGCACGTGGGGCTATTCCTGCGCCGCCGGCTGCTGGACCGGCCGCTGCTGTTGACGCTGATCGCACTGGCCGGCCTGTATGCCGTCCTGACGTTGCCGATCGTGATGGAGAAGGAGTCGCTCACGATCGCCTGGTCGCTCCTGGCCTTCCTGTTCCTCTGGCTGGGCCGTCGCATGGACAGCGCGTTCCTGTGCCAGTTGGGTTACGCGCTGTATGGCTGCGTGGCCTTCCGCCTGCTGTGCTGGGACATGCCCCGGAATTATTCGCACGGCGTGGCGCCGATTCCCCCCATGGCCGATTACTGGCAGACGATGCTGTCGCGTTTGTGGACATTTGGCCTGGCGCTGGGCTCCCTCGCGTGCGCCTTCATCCTGGAGCGCCGGGCGCGGGGCGATAGTCGGGCTCCCGTTGTGGATCCGGGCAACGACGTGCCCGGCATCGTTTCCGTCTCCGCCGGCCGCCAGGTGTTGTTTTGGAGCCTGGTGGTCATGCTTTTTCTCTATTTCCATCTGGAGTTTTGGGCCATGCTCAACTATTTCACTCCGCTGAGGCCGGCGGTTTCCACTTGGTTGTGGTGCGGCCTGGCTGTGTTTTTCCTGCTCAATTTCCGGTGGAGCGGGCGGCTGGAGTTGCGGATGGCCCTGTTCATCTGCCTGGGGGCGGTGGCGGTCAAATCCCTGTTCTGGGATCTGCCGGTGTGGCATGTCCGCGGCGACGCCTTGTTCGATACGACCTATTCCCCCTTGCTTGTGGGCATGCGCTGGCTCGATTTTCTTGCGATCCTGGGGCTGTTCTGCGCGGTGTGGCTGAGTTTGGTCCGCGAACCCGAAACGCCCTTTTCCGCCTCCGTAATGGGCTATGGCGGCCTGTTCCTGTTGTTTCTCTACGCCACGCTGGAGGGCAACAGCCTGTTGTACTGGAAATTGCGCGACTTCCAGGGCGGCGGAGTGTCGGTGCTGTGGACGATGTTCGCGCTCGGATTTGTCGGCGGCGGCATCTGGAAGAATCTGCGCGGCCTCCGCTATGCGGGGCTCGTGTTGTTCGTGGTGGTGTTTGCCAAGGTGGTGTTTTCGGACCTGGCCGGCATGGCGGTCATCTACCGGGTGCTGGCCTTTTTCATTCTGGGTGTTCTGCTTTTGTTGGGATCCTTCGCCTATCTTTACGCGAGCCGCAAGTTTGTGCAGACACCGGCGCCGGAGAAGCCGCCGGCCCTGCCCGAAAACCCGATGCCCGGGGGAGACGTCCATGCCTGAGCATTGGTTCAATCTTTTTCCCTGGGGTCTGCTCCGTCCGAAATCGGCCGCGCGGGTGGCCGGTCTGCTGTGGGTCGCTGCGGTCGCCGCGTCGGCCGCGTCGGCCGCCGATCTGACGCTTTTCCCGTTCCGCAAGGATCTCCAGCCGCCCGCCGCGGCGGCCCAGGGCGATATCGGCGCCTTTCTGCTCGATCACGAGGTCTATCGCCAGACGGACCCGGCCTGCGCCAATCTCCGCCTGGCCGACCCGCAGGGGCAGGAGGCGCCATACTGCATCCGGAAAAAAGTGACCCGGCGCACGGTAGTCCGGGAAGCTCTTTTCGTCGCCGACGAGGTGGTCTCGTTGAAGGAACTGCCGGACAATCGCGTCGAGGTTGTCGTCCGCCGCGGCGAGGATCGTCCCGTGCCGTGCGGCATCAACCTGCACACGCCGTTGAAAAATTACGAAAAACAGGTGGCCGTATACGGGAGTTCAAACCGCCAGGAATGGGTGTTGTTGGCGGAGCATGAACCCGTATACGATTATTCCCGCTACATGGATGTCCGAAACGAACGCGTCGCGTTTCCGCCCGCCGCCTTTGCCTTTTACCGGATTGAGATTGCGCGGATCACGGAAAACCGGGATTCGCCCCTCGTCGAAATCGTCCGCCAGACCGGCGGCGCCGCCGGGGATATCGAGACGGTCTCGACGTCCTTCCGCAAGGAGCCCTTCCGCGTGGATCGCGTGAGCTTCGTGACGAAACACGAAAGCGTGGTGGAGGGAGAGGTCGAAACGCGCACGGCCGGGGTGTCGGACCTGCAGGTGACGCAGGACTCGGAACGGAAGCAGACCGTGGCGGCGTTTTCAACCGATGGTCAACCGGTGGTGATGCTGACGCTCCAGGCTCAGGACCCGAACTTCAGCCGGGAGGTCGTTCTGGAGGCGCGCACGGACAAGGGGGAATGGCGGACGGTCGTTGTCGGCCAGGTGCGCCGTGTGCAGGCCGGCCGGATCCGGCAGGAGCACCTGGAGATCGCGCTGTCGGGGGAGTGCCGTGCCCGGCAGTTGCGCTTGATCGTTCATAACCAGGATAATCCCGCACTGACGCTGACGGGCATCGAGGTGCGCGAACCTCTTTATGAAGCGCTATTCTTTCCCCGGGCCCGGGCCGGCTATAGGCTCTATTACGGCGGGCGGGACATTCCCGTGCCCCGCTATGACGTGGAGGTGGTCCTGTCCGAGGTGAAGGAGGGCGTCGCGGAGGAATGGAAGCTGGGCGTCGAGCGGCCGAACGAGATCTACCAGGCCGCGCCCGTGTCCAAGCGGCATGGGATCGCCGGGCGCACATGGTTTGTGGTGGCTATGGTGGGGATGGTCCTCGTGTTGATCCTGGTGATCGGTTTCGCCGCCCGCCGCGTGGACGCCGTCGGCCCTCCATCCAAAGAGCAATGAAACATGGTTCATGGTTGAGCGATCCACCTCATTTCCGGGATTGCCTACAAGCAGAATTCCTGGCATATTTACCCGGGCAATGAGAAAGGTGTATCCGTGAAAGAACACATCGGCATTTTCGGTGGAACGTTCAATCCCATTCATAACGGGCATCTTCTGATGGTCCAGGATGCGATGGAGGCGTTCGAGCTGGCCCGCGTTCTTTTTGTTCCGTGCGCCGTGCCGCCCCACAAGCGAATCGCCGGGCTGGTGTCCACGGTGCACCGGGTGGCCATGCTGGAGGCGGCGCTGGACGGAAACCCTGATTTCGAGTTGTGCGATCTCGAAATCCGGAGAGGGGGCACCTCCTATACGATCGATACGCTCAGGAAATTGAAACTGCGGTATCCCGATCAGGAGTTGTGCTTCATCATCGGTTCCGATACGCTGCCGGAGCTGTGCCAGTGGCGCGATATCGAGGGCATCCTGGCGCTGTGCCGGATCCTCACGGTGGCGCGGCCGGGCTTTGAACTCGCCGCCCTGAAGCGGCGTTCGTTGAAGCTCAAACCGCCCTGGCCCCGGCGTTTGTTGAAGGATGTGGTGGTCGGCCACGGGCTGAATGTGTCGTCGTCGAACATCCGGTACCGCGTGGCGGAGGGGATGACGATCCGGTATCTGGTTCCGCCGGCGGTGGAAGCCTATGTGAACGAACAGCATTTGTACGTCCGATAAACGCATGAACGATTCTCTGGCAGTCGTCAAGCAGGCGGTCAAGGCCCTCGAGGACAAAAAGGGGGACCACGTGACGATTCTGGATGTCCGGGAATTGTCCGGCATCACCGATTATTGCGTGCTCGTTTCCGGTTTTAATTCCCCGCATCTCAAGGCGATGGTCGGCGAAGTACGAGGGGTTCTGAAAAAGGAGGGGGGGCGCGTCCGTGTATCCGGCACGCCGGAGAGCGGTTGGATCGTGGCGGACGCTTTTGACGTCATGATCCACGTGATGACCCGCGAGGCGCGCCAGTATTACGATCTGGACAACCTCTGGAAAGATGCGCCCCGGATCACCGTATAAGGCTCTAAATCGCCAGCCCTTCCAGCCAGAGCAGTTCCAGATCGAGCGCGTTGATCGTATCCGTTCCCGTGCCGTCAATGAAGCGTTCCACGTAGAAAACGTCCTCGGCGGACAGCACCGCGAGGTCTTCCGATTCCGGGAACAGCTCGGTCGTGAAGAGTTCGTCCGTTTCCTGCACGGCGGGGGCCGATGCGACGGCGGGCAAGGACGGGGAGCGTTCGAGCCGCAGGGACCAGCCGAATGCCACCACCAGAAGGGCCAGGGCCACGGCCAGCGCCGTGTTGCGGAGGGCGGGGGAGAAGCGCGGCGCGTTTCCGGCAAGGGGGCGCCGGCGGAGTTCCGTCTCCGCTGCGCGGCGAATGGCGGTCAGAAGGCCAGCGCCGGGGGCCACCTCCGGCAGGGCTTGCCGGGCCGTGTCAACGAGCCGGAGCATCTCCTGTTCCGCCTGCCGGCAGGCCGGGCAGATCGAACGGTGGCGGGCCAAACGCCAGCGTTGCCAACCGGAGAGTTCTCCGGACGAGGCCAGCAGCATGAGGCGTTGAACGGTTTCACAGTTCATGGTTGGGCCTCCTTTCCCGGGCCCGAGGGCGACGTTTCCCTGTATTGTTTTAATTCCTGCCTCAGCTTGGCCAGCGCGTATTGCATGCGGGCCAGCGCCGTATTGATGGAAACGCCCTGAATACGGGCAATCTCCTTGAACGGAATGTCGCCTTCGAGTCGCATCAGAAACACTTCCTTCTGTTCGGCCGGCAGATGCTTCACGGCCTCGGCCACCCGGCGTTTGACCTGCTCGCCGTCGAGCCGCTCGAACGGCAACGGCTGGAGGTCGGCCAACCGTTCCTTCAGCGTCAGGCCATCCTCGTTCTCCTTTTCCAAGCTGATCGCCGGTCGTTGGCGCCGCCAATGGTCAATCACGAGATTATGGGCGATCCGGAACAGCCAGCCTGAAAAATTCCGCTCTTCGATCCGGCCGCTGTGCCGGATGACCCTCAACCAGACTTCCTGAAACACCTCGTCGGCGGTATCCGCCCGCTCCGTCATGTTCATCAAAAAACCGTACAACGGCCGCTTGAATTTTTCCACCAACTCGGCCAGGGCTTCCACCTGCCCGCTCCGGTATTGGCTTAACCGCTCGAAATCGGACACTTCCGCTGTGGGCGGTTCTGACCTCATGACCTCTTTCTGTTGCATATAACGCAATGGCCTGCCGTTTATTGCTTGGATGGCGAAAAAATAGCGTTTTTCAGGCGGACCGCCAACCCAAAAGCAGA
Organism: Lentisphaerota bacterium; assembly: GCA_016199105.1. Classification (GTDB taxonomy): domain Bacteria; phylum Verrucomicrobiota; class Kiritimatiellia; order JAAZAB01; family JAAZAB01; genus JACQHI01. The sequence goes on from JACQHI010000009.1 coordinate 7,461, forward strand.
AATGGTTGAGCCACAAAAGGCACAAAATTCACACGACGGAGAGTTGGATTCAGTGGTTTGAGTTGGTCCTGGTCAGGGTGAAAAAAAGGTGCGAGGCCATGGACTCGATGAAGCCAGCAGGGATTTCATGTGCCTTTGGCATGAATGGCCGCAGCAGGTTGAGCGCCGTGTTTGTGTCGGACGATTGGGCAAAAGGAGCGCGACAATGATGAGCCCTGCCGATCCTAGAATGACACGTTTCATTTTAGAGGCTGGCACCTATCTCCTCATGCCCTCGCCCACCTAATGGCTGTGGGAACCTCCTTTTCTTGACACGATACATCATATCGGCCTCTGAATACACTTTTTTCCGTCCCGCCAGCCATTCGCATGTAGGGAAGAACAGCAGGCTCGTAGCGCCTGCTGTACTGCGGAAATTCGTCCAAAGTAGAGCGAGGGCTACGAACCCGCTGCTCCATGCACGCCGAGCGATCGCCATAATGCGAATTCCTGACGACCCGCTTCAGGTTTCGGGGAATCCGGCCATCACCCGGGAAGGAGATGTCGGAGCCACAGGCCGAGGGCCCAGACGCTTCGCCACTGGGCCAGGGCGTCGGCGCCCAGCGCGCGCAGATAGTGCTCCAGCGTGGGGGCCGAGACCATGACGATCCACAGACCGACTTCGAGCAGGTTGACGAGATAAATGAAGGTGAGGGAGAACAGGTGGCCATGCGGGCGAATGTCGCTCTGGCCGCGCAGGAGACTGTCCACGGTGAAGGTGACGTGGAAGCTCCAGGTAAAACCCACGAGCGCCAGCCAGGCCCATTCGTAACGGCGCGGGTCGAAAAAGAGCCAGAGCCCGTAATACAACAGGATCGCCAGCACGGTATAGAGCGGGAAAAAATACGGGGCCAGGGCGATGAAAAAATTGCTTTTGGAGAGCTTGACGTAGCCGCCGCCGGCGGACACCTTGATGGCCGAGACTTCGGCCCCCAGGAGGGCGCCCCAGAGGGCGTGGGTCAGTTCGTGCGCCAGGACATAGGTTCGGACGAACCGCGGGAGCAGGAAGAAAATCAGCAGCCAGGCCAGGATGCCGCCGCCCAGCGCCACCGCGGGCAGCGCGGACGCCGTCATCGCTTCCGCCGGCGAAATGGGGCGGAAGACGAGGCCCAGCACCGTCCGGGAGACGGAGACGCAGAGGGGCAGGCAGGCCAAACCGAGGCAAAACCGGAACGCGGCCATGAGGTTCAGGATTTCCGTTTCAGGTTGAAGACCCCGGGGTGTTATCGTTCCAAAGAAAAAAGGTTGAAATCGGCGGGCCATGCCCTATGCTTTCCGCTCTTATCGAAACCGGAAAAAAGGAGTTGGATAGATGCCAAATATCAAGAGCGCCATGAAACGCGTGCGCCAGTCGAACAAGGCGCGCGATGCAAACAGAGCGGTCCGGGCGGCCATCGGATCGGCCCGCCGGAAATTTTTCGAAGCGGTGGAGGCCAAGGACAAGCCGACGGCCGTGCAACTCTACCGGGCCTATTGTTCCATTCTGGACAAATCGGCCAAGAAGGGGATTGTCAAAAGGAACATGGCCATTCGCCGCAAGCATCGGGCTTCGCTGAAGATCGCCGCCATGGCGTAAGTTGGAGTTCGCCGCCGTCATAAGGCCGATCCTGTCGAGCATGCTCGTCCGCTTGTCATGAAGACAGGCTGGACGCGACGGTGCGCGGCCTACTCCGCCGTAGCAAAGCTCCTGGCTGCGAAGGATGGATCCCTCCCTCGAAATAAACCTCACCAGATCTCCACGACCTTTTCCACAATTCGCTTCGCCAGGTCTTTCGAGACGGTGGGAATGGCGTTGCGTTTGGCCGTTGTCAGGTTCCCGGAATAGATGAAGGTGGCTTCCCCGCTGACCGAGGGTTCTTCCCCGACCACCTCGGTTGACGCGGCGCGTTTCAGGACGAACGAGGCGGTGAGGGTCATCCGATATTCGCTGGGCGTCGACGTCCTTTCGCGGTCGTAGCGCAGCGGGGTCAGGGTGACGGTGTCGAGGGTCACCTGCAGGATGGCGTCCGCCTTGTCCTCGCCGGTCACTTTCAAGGTGCCTTCCCGCTGGAATTCGCCGATCGTTTCGTTGGTGGCCTCCACTTCGATCAGCGGTTCGCCGCATTTGTTGACGAACACCGGCACGTAGATGGATTTGATGTTCGGGGGCAGGCTGCTGCCAAGCTTGTAGCCGGCGCATCCGTTTCCGACCAGGAGAACGGACGCGGGGAGCAGGATTTTGAGAAACGTCAACAGCCTTTTCATAGTGTGTTTCCTGTTTTGGCGTTCAACTGCTGGAGGCGTTCCCGGGCGGGGACGGACCAGTGCGAGTCGGGGTATTCCTCGATCAATCGTTCATAGGTCATGGCGGCGGATTTTGGCTGTTTGATAATCTTGTCGTAAACGCGAGCCTGCCGGTAGAGCACCTGGGCCTGGCGATTCTCCATGTCCGTCCGATATTGCCGGATCTGCTCGATGGAAGCGCCGTGAGGCCGAAGCGTGAGGTAGTCGTTGGCGGCCTGGAGGGCGCTTTCGCGGTACACGCCGCTGTTGGGGTAGCGTTTGGCCAGCCGGGCATAACAGCGCGCCTGGCCCACCATGGCCTCTTCGATTTTGGGATGCACCGGATACAGGGACTGAAAAAAGGAATAGGCCTCGACCGCGAGTTCCCGTTCGCCCTCGGCTTCGTAAATCTGACCGATCTGGAATCGAAGATCCGCGGAGCGGGGCCATTGTGGCGCATTGTCGGCGATCGTTTCATAGAGGGGAATGGCGTCTTCGGGCGAACGATAGGGAATAAAAAGAAAATGATGTTTCCGGGTGGCCGTCCATTCGGCGATGGCATATTGCCGTTCGATGACCTCGTCGAAGGGAAAAAAGCCCATGTAATTTTCGACGAGATACTGGTATTCGTCGAACGCCTTCCTGCGTTTGCCCCGTTGATCGAGCAGTTGGGCGTAGAAGAGCTGGGCCACCGTGGCTTCGCGGGACTTGGGCCATTTATACACGAGCGCGCGATACGCCTTGGTGGCTTTCCGGAGGCGGCCTTCCTCCCGAAGCAAGTTGGCGAATTCCAGTTGAGCCTCGGGCGTGAGTTTGGCCGGATGCCGGTAGAGCCAGGCCATGGTGTGACGGGGCGTCTTGTCTTTCCTGGCGGTCTTGCCGGGGATTTCGCCCGGCTCGCTGTCCATCCGCGGCGCGGCTTTGCCCGGGAGCGCGAGCGCCAGACCGAACAACAAGGACAGGATAATGGGAAACCACCGGTGCATGGAGGCATACTGTAGGTCCTGCCTTTTCGGGGGTCAAGCAAGATGTTCCACATCGCCCCTGGCAGGTAATTCGAGGACGAGCAGAATCGAGGACGAGGACGACGACGAGCGGACCGATCCCCGTTCATCCGCTGCATTGGCCCGGTTCCCGAATCTCCGCATCGTCCTCGTTCCTCGATCAAGCGCTTCTCCGTAGTCGTTCTCAAAACAATGCGACTCGGGTTTTTTTCGGCATTGTACTTCCCGTGAAAACCATTATTGTGCCTTCGTTTTTTATTCAGGCCTCGTCCGGGTTCGGATCGAGGCATCACGCCAGGAGGGTGGATCATGAAAAAAGTGCTGATTCCCACGAAGTTGGAAAGCGTGGCGGGAGAGATTCTCAAGGCGCATGGCGGTTATGAGGTGATCCAGGATGACAAGACGGACATTCTGGAACAGGCCCGGAAGCACCCCGACGCCTATGCCCTGATCGTGCGCAGCGAAAAAATCGCCCCCAAGGTCATCGATGCCTTCCCCGGCTTGAAGGTTATCGTCCGCGCCGGCACCGGCTACGACACCATTGATGTCAAATATGCCCGGAAAAAAGGCATGGATGTCATGAACACGCCCGGCGCCAACTCCAACGCCGTCGCCGAGGAAGTCATCGCGCTGATGCTGGCCGACGCCCGTCATGTCATCCCGGGGGACCAGACCACCCGGGCGGGCCAGTGGGAGAAAAAGAAATTCATGGGTCGTGAAATCACCGGGAAAACCGTGGGCATCGTGGGCTTGGGCAACATCGGCCAACTGGTCGCGAAACGCCTGTCGGGATTCGAGACGAAACTGCTCGGTTACGATCCGGTTATTTCGGGGGAGCGCGCGGCCTCGATGCACGTGGAGCTGGTGGATCTGCCGGACCTGTTTGCCCGTTCCGATTACGTGACGCTGCATATCCCGGAGAACGACAAGACCCGCGGTATCGTCAACGCAAGTCTGCTCTCGAAAATGAAGACGGGCGCCACGCTGATCAATTGCGCGAGGTCGGGCGTCGTCAACGAGGCGGATCTCCGGGCCGTCAAGCCCGAGAAACGGCTGCGCATCCTGAACGACGTCTATCCCGAGGACAAGGAAGGCCCCAAGTCCATCGCGGATGTGGCCGACATCATGCTGCCGCATCTGGGCGCCAGCACCTACGAAGCGAACGCCAAGGCCGCCCAACGGGCCGCCGAGGAGCTCATCGAGTTCGACGACAAGGGCATCGCCAGCTTCATCGTGAACCGCGAAATTCCGGAAGGACTGAGCGAAACTTTTTGCGATCTGGCTTACACGATCACCCGCCTCTGCCACCATCTGTTGGGCGCCGACGTCAAACTGAAGACGCTGGAAACGAGTTTCTACGGGTCATTGGAACCCTTCAAGGACTGGCTGTTGGTGCCCATCGTGCGGGCCCTGAGCGAGAAATTCGACAGTTCCATGGATTTCCGGTCCGCGCCCCAGTTTCTCAAGGAGATGGGCGTGGAGGTGATCAATCGCGCCACGGATCCCGGCAAAGGGTTCGAAAATTCCATTACGATCGATTTGACGGGCAGCCTGGACTCCGACCGCCTCCGCAAGTGCAGTCTCCGGGGCACCGTGGCGGAAGGGATTCTCATGATTTCCCGCATCAACGAATTCGACCGGCTGTACTTCGAGCCGAAGGGCCGGGCGGTTTTCTTCCTGTACGATGACCGGCCGGGCGTGCTGGGACAGATCGGTGTCGCCCTGGCGGCGGCCAATACCAATATCGAGGATGTGCGCAATCCCCATAACGAGCGGGTCAACCAGTCCCTCGCCATCATGAAGGTCAACCAACCGGTGTCGGAAGCCGTGATGACGAAGATCAGCGCGAGCATCAAGGCTCTGGCCGCCTTCTATTACGATTTCGGCGGGTAGGATCGAGCTCTATGTCCAAGGACGGGGATAGCCGCCCGAAGGAAATGACGCCTTTCGAGCCGCGGCACTACACCGTGCGGGAGATTTTCGCCCGCATGTGGCCGCTCCTGCGGCCGTACAAGCTGAGACTGGCTTTTTCCTCGGTCCTCGTCGGCCTCGTGGGCTTTGCCGCGTCCCTGGTTCCGCTTCTGCCCAAATACATCTTCGATGTGGCCATCCCTCAACAGAGCCTGCGGCTGGCCCTCCTGGCCGGCGGCGTGTTTCTCGGGACGCAAATGACGCGGATGGTTCTGTGGTACTTCGCCCAGGTGACCATTGTCTGGGTGCGGGAATGCGTGCTTTCCACCCTGCGGGAGAACGAATTCGGCCACTTGCAGAAATTGTGCCTGCGGTTCCACCACAAATATCCGTCGGGTTTTCTCTACGAGCAGTTGTTCGGCCGCTCCATCAACGTTGTGGGCGGGTTTTTTGCGACGATCTTCAACCAGATCGTCACCTATGTCATGGGCCTCCTGTTCAGTCTGGGGTTCTGCCTGGCCTTCAGCGTGCCGATGACGGGGGTCATCATCGCCGGAACGGTCGGTTACGTGACCGTGGCGCGCAAACTCTCGCCGCGCATTCATCAGCGGGCCCGCAAGTCCATCGACGCCGGCAACCAGGTGGCGCAGTATGTCATGGATAAGCTCCGGGGCACCAAGACCATTCAGGCCCTGGCCATCGAGGACCGTATCCAGGACGACTTTGAAACGCGCGTCCACGATTTGCGGACCAAGTGCTACGAAGTGGACCTGGAAGTCATCAAGCTCGGCTTCATCACAGAAGGGCTGGGCTATCTCATCAGCTCCGTCATCATTGTGGGCGGCGCCTATGCCATCATCGGCGGCGATATGCCGATCGGCACTCTCGTGGCGTTCATGGGCTACCAGGGCATGCTCATCGGCCTGGTCCAGTCGTTGACCGGCGTGTACGGTAATTTCATGTCCGTCCGGGCCAGTTTCGACCAGTTGTTTACCGTGCTCGATACACGGAGCACGGTCGTGGAGAAGCCGGGCGCCGTGATGTCGGCCTCGATCCGCGGCGACATCGAATTTCGCGACGCCTCGTTCGGCTACCAGCCGGGCCAGCCGGTGATCCGGAACTTCAGCGCCGCGATTCCCGCCGGGCAGATCGTGGCGCTGGTCGGGCGGAGCGGGGCCGGCAAGACGACCATGACCAACCTGCTGATGCGGTTTTACGATCCCGAGACGGGGTCCATCCGCGTGGACGGCGCCGACATCCGCGAGCTTCCCCTTCAGTCCTACCGGTCCTTGTTCGGCGTGGTGTTCCAGGATCCCTACCTGTTCGACGACACCATCGCCGTCAATCTCCGGTGCGCGCGGGCGGAGGCGACGGACGCCGAGCTGCTGGACGCCCTGGACAAGGCCAAGGCGCTGGATTTCGTGACCAGCTTTTCGGACGGCCTGCATCACCGCGTCGGGGAGGGCGGCGCCCAGTTGTCGGGCGGACAGCGCCAGCGGATCGCCATCGCCCGCTGCATGCTGTTGAAAGCCCGGTTTGTGCTGCTGGACGAGTCCACTTCGGCGTTGGATGCCGAAACCGAGGCCATGATCCAGAAAGCGTTCGAGTCGCTGTTCGAGAACCGCACGGTTGTGATCATCGCCCACCGGCTGAGCACGATCCGGAACGCCGACCGGATCATTGTCATGGATGAAGGCCGGCTCGTCGAGGACGGCACGTTCGAGCGGCTTCTCGAGGACCGGAAACTGTTCTTCCGGCTCTATACCATCGCCACCTCCACCAGCACCCGTCATCTGAAGCTGGAAGAAGCCGGTTTCGCGTAGTCCGCGTTGGAATTGAATAAAAGTAACGGTTCAGGTAGGGACGCAATGGTTTTCACTATAACGAATATGACGGAACACACCCGTCTGCAATCCGCCAACCGGCGGATAGCACTGCGGGCAGGCGAAATAGAACATGTAAAAATGCAACGGCTCAAGCATGACAAAATCATTTACAGCAAAACCATTGAAAATGGAGAAGCGAATGCCGATCGAAATGATTCTGTC
>JACQHI010000090.1 GCA_016199105.1 Lentisphaerota bacterium
CCGACCTCGTGGAACGCCCGGATTGCGATGGCGGCCATCGAGCATATGTGGGGCGACGGCGCGAAGTTCATCGCCTCGAAGTCCGAGTGGGGCGCCCGGATTTTCCGGTGGATGCATACTCAGACGAATGACTACGATTTGGCCGACCCCGTGTACGAGCCCGGGCAGAAAGTGCCCGACAAGAAAACACTGTTGCAGACCCATCTCGGTCGGAACATCCTGCCGGCAAAACCCTGGCCGGCCGACGAGACCACGCCCGCCTTCACGGACGTGGGGGACGGCCATGAGCTGTTTGCGATCCGCCGCGGCCAGTATTACGGATTGGTCTATGCCGGCAAGCGCACGCCGTTCTGGATGGATCTGGGGCTGGGCGGTCAGAACAACTTCAGCGGCGGCGGGTTGACGGCCCTTTACCTGCGCCCGAACAGGAATCTCGTGATCCTCGGACGGGCCAGGAAGGAATACGGCTGGCCGCCCGCGAAATGGGAAAGCCTCTCGGTGCCGGTGGTGGCGGGTGAACTGCAGAACGGCCGGCGTTTCAATACCGGCATCTGCCGCAATCGCGTGGAGTGGGATGCCGCCAAGTGGACGATCCGGACGACGGGGGAAGCCGTGGGCGCGCCCGTGAATTTCGAGCGCCGCTACGTCTTTAACGAGGCCAACATCGCGGCTTCGGTCAAAATCCGGGAGGCGTTTCTGGATGGCGACGTTTCCATTTACCGGCATGTCTTCCATAACGAGCAGCCCGAGGATGTTGTCATCAAGCAGGCCTGGGAGCTGATCCCCATCCGTTACGCGGCGGGGACGAAGGTCAGCCTGTTCGGCGCCGGCAATGCCGTGCTGGGCGAACTGACGACCGCGCCGAAGGACGGGGTGCAAATGGTTGAAATCAACACCGGCTCGGGCGGTGTGCGCGTGCAACTGGAGAAGCCGCAAACCGTGAAGCTGTCGGGTGAAGATGAGCATGACAAGAGTTGCCGCAGCGTGCAGATCCGGATGGCCGACATGCTGCCCCAGGGCCAGGCGGCGGAGTTGAATTATCAGTTGGTGCCGTTTTAGGGAGGGGAGGCTGTCAGTGTTCGGGGTTCAGTGTTCGGGAAAGAGAATAGCAGCAAAGAGGCATCGCGGCGAAGCCGCCGCGTCACTACGCTTGCGCTCCGCAAGCGGTTTCGTGGCCGCGTTCGTGAGAACGTGGCTTCCGGGCGTTCTTCACGTCAGAATAGCCGAGCCGTCCGGATATCCGGGCCGGCTTCCAGCAGGCTGGGTTTGTTGCGGAAGGGTGCGATGGAGTAGGTCGGCCATTCTTGGCTGACCCGATCTTGGCTTCCTCGCTACGGCAATTAACCCATCGACAACGGTCTTGATTTCCAAGGGGCGGGTCGTGTAATCTCTCTCAGATTTCAGCAATTATTTTGAGGCATAAGAACTGTTGTTCGGTGATTGGACAATGAAACCGATGCGTTTCACATTGATGGTGATAGCGGCCATCGTCGCAGTCCTTGTTCTAGGATTTCTCCACTTGCGGAATGAACATCAGCGGTTGTGTCGGGCTTACCGGGATCAAGTATTCAAAGGAATGACCAAACAAGATGTGATGCACCTCTTTGGCGAGCCCACTCAGACAAATGTGTGTCCTGTCGCTGACTGGGATTTCGCTCCGGTGGGCGAAGACGCGCAAAAGTCAATAATGAGCTCAATACAGTACGACAGGACACCGCCGGTGTTTGCGCTGTCGCCCATATACTTCCAGTTCAGTTTCGACTCCAATTAATGTCATCGTGGGAAAACACTTGTACGATTAGGAATACAAGACTGCGAACCAGCAAATTCAGGCTATCGCCGCAAAGAGCGGATCAGCCTGATCTGTATCGTTGCCCGGAAACGATATGCCGGAATACAGCGACATAGAGATGGCCATCGAGTACGTGAGCAGCGCCCCGGAGGGCACGAACCGGGTCGTGTATGACAAGGTGTCGCGCCGATTTTTCTACGCGTCCGATTTCAGCGGCGAGAACGAGATACCGGATGACCTCGATTGGAAGCAGTGCGTGGAAATGCCCCACAAGCACGAACTGGATCTCGGGCATGATCTCGTCTTTCGCTTTGTGGAGCAGGTAATTCCCAGCGAGGAACATACAGTCCACAAGTTCTTCACACGGCCTGGCGCCTATGCCCGCTTCAAGGACTTCCTGGATCGCCGCGAGTTGCTTCAAGCCTGGTACGATTTCGAGGCCTTGGCTCAACGGGAGGCCATTGAACGATGGTGCAAGGATAACGGACTGGAAATCACGGCCAATAAGGGGGCGGAGAGTGACCCGCTGCCCGGCTCGACCTGACCGCCTTGATCTATGTGGGCCCTCTGCCGCCCCATCGCGCAAGGGGACCACCATGAGCGTTGCGCCGCTCCTCCACTCACTCCCGTACGCGCCACTCACACCGGCTTTCATCGGACTCTGCCCACCGGCCGGAAACCAACGCCGCTTCGCTCCCTGGGCGTCTCCCCGTCACGCCGCTTTCATGTGTTTCCGCAGTTCCGCACACCACGGCCCAAGCACAGACTTCCATTCCCGTAGGCTCCAAACCCCCATTCAAACCACATAACCCCGGCTCCGCGGCTCCGTCCAATCACGCGAGACGCGTGGCAAGCAGCATTCATGCCCCGCCACGGCGGGGTTATCCCTCTGGCGGCTCGATGATGCTTGCCTCCAACGCCCGGCCTGCTATTCTCGCCGCCAGAGGGATAAAACGCTATTCGTTGAGCCGACGCGAAGCGCGTCAGCTCAACGGCGAGCTGCTTCGCCAGCGCCTGGCCGGTCCGCGCTTCGCGCGGCCCAACCAGTCGCTGGAGCGGCGCCCCGGCACGGCTGGCCTTGCGGGCCCGCCGCGCCGGGGCGCCGCTCAGCTCGCCGTTAGCCCGCAGTGACAACACGGAAGCGTGGCCCGAAATGCATCGACCCATGAACTACGTCAAGTCAAAACAACGTGTCGCCGACCACGGGGAGGTCTTCACCCCCGCGTGGATGGTCGAGGCGATGCTC
>JACQHI010000091.1 GCA_016199105.1 Lentisphaerota bacterium
ATGGAGGGCGAGACTTCGGCGAGCCGTCTGGAGTTTTGCAAGAAGCTCATCTGAATTCGCTTTTCGCTACAGCCCCAAATTTACAAAAGCTTTCCACTTGCCATAAGGGAATGGAATCCCTAGGATTTTCCAGCAGTAGCACTGGTAATTGGCACCGTGCATACATGAACGCGAAGTCCGTTTAATAATACCGTTAGGCCGACTATGCCTCGCCGAATTATCCAGCGTCTATGGCTTCCGATTGCCGTTCTGTGCCTAATCTACTTTGGTGTTTGGCACTGGGCGTTTCGCCCATTGTGGGCACCACCACAAGGTCTGCACCCAACGAATTGGACGGAAACCGACCTAGTCCGCGATCGCTATCCAATTCGATTGATTGATCCTGCATGGCTGGCCAACAGCCATGACTGGGTCATGTCAGAGTGCCGCGCACGGTTAGGATTGATTGCCTTGATCACGGCGAGCGTTTATGCGTTCAGAGAAATTAAAGCAAATAGGCGTTCGTCGGCCTAACCATGCGCTGCAGCGAACGGCAGCATCGCGCTCCTGTTCCAATCGCCGCGCCTCGTGGCTGCCGTCGCTGAGCTTGGGTCGTTGCGCCGACGCTTCGCGTCGTCGCAACGAGGGCGGCTTGCCACCCCCGTTCTGATCATGAAGAAGAGGATCAAAAAGGTACTGGCCACATTCCTGGCGGGTTTACTGGCACTATCGGCAGCCCACCGGTTGTGGCTCCAGTTCCGGCCAATTCCTGTGCGTGTCGGTTTTGAAAGACCATACACGCAACAGGAACGGGCTGAGTGGCTCAAACAACAGGGAATCTTGCCACCGGGTGAGACTGTCTGGGACGCACGCCCATTCCCCGACGGAAAGGTCATACTGTCAAAGTGGGACCTCTTGGTCATCCGAGGCATGGCATCTTGGTGTGTTGTAATGCCGTGGCACCAGACTTGGATTGAGATTCGGAGTCCCGACGATGTGCGCCTCCACGTTTATGAACGGAACAACACTGAACTGCGATTCACGAAGAGTTCGATCGGGTGGAAGATGAAGCCAGATCGACCGCAGTGCATTCTGTGGGTGTCGGAGGAGGCAAAGCCGTTGTTGTCGTTCCATTGAAAACATGACATCAGAACCAGCCGGCGGACTTTACCGGCGACAAACGCCGGAAAGTCACCGGCAAGCGTTCTGTCTAGGAGAGGAACATGAGATCGCTAAAACAGGTTTTCCCTTGGCGTCTTTGCGTGAAAAACCACCTTCTCAAGCTTTTTCCCGCTGCTTCGTGATCTTTGCCACATCGGCCGCTTTGCGGCCAAGTGGCCACTTGCGAAGCGACGTGGCGACCTCCTTGTTCAAGGAACTCTTTCTCTGATCCACCGCGTTATCGCGGCGGCTACGGGGATGCCAGCAGCCAGGGCCGGCGCTGCCCGTGGCCGCATCCGCCCGCCTGCAATCCGCCAGCCGACGGATAGCACTGCGGGCAGGTGAGGACGTGGATTGTGATCGGTTCGGTGCGGTACGATATCCTCCAGAGGCATAAGAACTGTGGGCAGGAGAAGGAAAGACTTGATGGGGTGTAGTCCTGTGATACACTGACGCCATGACAACCAAGGAAATTGCGATTCACACAATTGAAGAGTTACCCGAAGACGCCACTTGGGACGATGTCCAGGAGCGAATCAACTTCGTCGCCGGCGTGCGCAAGGGGTTCCGAGAATTGGACGAAGGCAAGGGCATTCCTCATGACCGTGTCAGGGAGGAGTTTGCTCAATGGCTTACCGACTGACGTGGTCGCCAACCGCCCGAGTCGACCTCCGAAATATCTTCGCGTACATAGCGGAAAACGACCCCACCGCCGCCCGCAAGTTCATTCGCAGCATCTTTCACGCAGTCGAACGCCTCCCGTCCTTTCCTGAATCCGGCCGAATCGTCCCGGAGTTTGACGATCCCATGATCAGGGAGGTCATTCGCCGACCTTGCCGTGTTGTGTACCGCATGAAACCGGACAGGCAACTGATCGAGATTGCCCGCGTCTGGCACGCTGCGCGAGGAACTCCAGAACTATAGAACGTGGATCGCTGCCTTCCCTCGGAGCCACCGGTTTGCACCGGCGGCTACGGGCAAAAATAATCTGTGTTTGTGGGGTGCAGAGTGATAGCGTTCCGCCTGTCCGCAATGCTTCCGTGTGGGAGGGATCAGAATGCAGGCCGGCAAGTTCAGAAACATCGTGGGCGTCGCCGTCGTGGGTTTGCTGTCGGTCGTCTTTCCGCCATCCGCGTTCCCGGCGGAGAAGTTGCCCGGGCCGGAAACGATCCTGCTGTGGCCGGATCGGGCGCCTGTCGGCGACGGAGCGTTCGCAGCGACCAACACCGTCATCACGGTGTATCGGCCCGCCCAAACGAACGGGGCGGCAATCGTGGTCTGTCCCGGCGGCGGGTATGCCGTTTGGGGACCCGCGGAAATGGAGGGACGCGGCACCGCGGAGTGGCTGAGCCGGAACGGTTTTGTGGCGGCGGTGCTCAGGTACCGGCTTCCGCAGGGGTGTCCGTTCGTTCCGCTGCTCGACGCCCAGCGGGCGATCCGCACCATTCGCGCGCATGCCGGGGAGTGGGGGTGCGATCCCGCCCGCATCGGCATCCTGGGCTTTTCCGCGGGCGGGCACGTGGCCTCGACCGCCGGGACGCACTTCGATGACGGGGATCCCGGGGCAACGGATCCCGTCGGGCGCATCGGTTGTCGTCCCGACTTCATGGTGCTGATCTATCCGGTGATCACCATGGGCGCGAAAACCCATGGCCTGTCGAAACGGAATTTGCTCGGACCGAATCCAACCGCCGAACGGGTGGAGCTGTTCTCCAACGAAAAACAGGTGACCGACCGGACGCCCCCCGCCTTCCTGGCGCATGCCCGGGACGACGATCGCGTCTTACCGGAGAACAGCCGGCTGTTTTACGAGGCCCTGCAGGCCCGCCACGTGCCCTCGCAGTATCTCGAACTGCCGCGCGGCAACCACGGGCTGTACGACCGGCAGGGTCCGATGTGGGAGGCGTGGAAGAGCGAAGTCCTGAAATGGTTGGCGGCGCAGGGGATGATGCCCGAACACCCATAAACCAAGGAGATTCCCGACCATGGCGATGCATCCGAACGGATGGCGATTTCTTGTGTCCCTGTCGATCGGTCTGTTGGGCGCCATGACCGTGGGAGCAAGTGACTGGCCGGCGTACCGGCACGATGTCCAGCGGAGCGGTATCACCGACGAGAAATTGTCGTTTCCCCTTCAGCCCGCCTGGCAGTGGACCTCGGCGCGGCCGCCGGCCCCGGCTTGGCCGTCCACGGCCCGCGAACTCAACCAGATGACCTTCGACCACGCCTTCCAGCCGGTGGTGGCCGGCGGACTGGTCTGCTTCGGGTCGTCGGCCGACGACACCCTGCGCGCGCTCGACGCCAAAACCGGCGAGGAGCGGTGGCACTTCGCCGCGGGCGGTCCGATCCGTTTCGCCCCTGAGATAGCGAATGGCAAAATCTATATGGCCTCGGATGACGGTTGGGTCCACTGCCTGGAGCTGGCCACGGGCAAGCCGGTGTGGAGCTTCCGCACGGCGCCGTCGGACGAACGCCTGCTGGGCGACGGCCGGATGATCTCGCGCTGGCCCTGCCGGAA
>JACQHI010000097.1 GCA_016199105.1 Lentisphaerota bacterium
ACCGACCGCCCCTGGCTCTACGCCTCCGGCTATCGCGGCCTGCGGATGGCCACATTGCGACTGAATTTTCTAAAGCCGCTGGCCTCCACTCCCGCCACGGGGGCGGTGAGCGTGGATGGCAAGCTGGACGAGGCCTGTTGGGGCGATGTGTTCCAGTCCACGAATAATGCGCCGCTGCTCCCGTACACCGGCGCCCGCGTCGCGTTCCGGCATGACGGGCGGAACCTGTATGTCGGGGTCCAGAGGCCGCCCATGGTTTTCAAATCGCCGCGCGCCCACTGGACGCCGGCCCTGGGCTCGGGGACGAGCGCCTTCAAGAGCGAGCCGCGCGCCTGGCAGAAGGGCGCGAGCAAGCCGGACGCCCTCTCGCCGAAGGACAACTGGTGGCGTCTGATCGTCGGCGATCGGGCCGGCGGAAAGGCGGTGTATCTCACCGTGACGCCGGACGGCACGCGCGCCGACGCGCGGGTCGGCCCCGCTGGGAGCGGGGCAGGCCCCTCCGGTGTCGGGACAAGCCCCTCCGGTGTCGGGACAAGCCCTTCCGGGATCGGGACCAATGCGACGACCAATGGCATGGATCTGGCGTGGACGGCCCCCTGGGAGAGCGCCGTGATGGCCGGTACGAACGGGATGACGGTGGAGATGGCCATCCCCTGGGCCACGCTGGAGGCTGCCGGCTTGAACAAGGACCAATTGGCGGTCAACTTCATGATGCTCGATCCCGACATCGGCACGGAGGCCCTGACATACCTGGGAATCGGCGGCTACGACCACTGCTCCAATTTCACGCCGCTAAGTTTGGGGAAACCGGCGGCCGTTCCTCAGCGACCCTTTACCGTGCGCCTGCATTTCGCCGAGCCGGATGCCGATGCCAAGCCCGGCCAGCGCGTGTTCGACGTGAAGTTGCAGGATCAAGTTGTGCTCAAGGGGCTGGATGTGGTGAAGGAGGCCAAGGCGCCGCAAACGGCGCTGGTGAAGGAGTTCAAGGGCGTGAAGGCCGGCGAGGCGCTGACCTTGGAGTTCGTGCCGGTCGCGCAAGAACTGAAGCCGGCCAACGCGCCGATCCTCTGCGCGCTGGAAGTGGTAGAGGAGGGTGCCGCCGGCAAGTAGCATAGATCGCGTGCCCGCTTGGTGTTTTTCTGTTGTAGGGCGGCCATGTCGTCGCGACTGGCCGCCGCCGGGTTGTGCGGCAAGATCACGAAGGAATCGGAAAAGACAAGCCGATGTCGCGTGTGCCGTCCCTGGCGCAAACCCGTCTTTGGTTACCGCGAACGACACGAAAAGGGAAATTGGTTTGGCCACAAAAGGCACATGATTCACAAAACAGAAGCTGAAATTGTCGGCGAAAGTAAGCGTTGGTTCAGATAACGTTCGGCAAGAAAAGATGATGAAAACCGACGCAACAAATCGTGGTCATCATGACCGACACCCAGCGGTTCGACATGCTGGGGTGTCAAGGCACGCCGGGCATGCGCACGCCCCAGCTCGGCCGCCTGGCGGCGGGCGGCGCGCGCTTTGACCGCGCCTACACCTGCCAGTCCGTTTCCGGGCCGCAGGTCATCCGCCGTCCAGTCGCGGATGAATCAGAGCTTGAAAAAACAACCGGAAGCGCTATGGTAAGGGGTTATGAATACGTCGATTCAGATTGAGCGCATGTCCCGCGAGGAAAAGCTCCAGACGATGGAGGCCTTATGGGCGGACCTGTCTCGAGATGATGCGGCTGTAGAATCTCCTGCTTGGCATCAGGCTGTCCTGAAAGAGACTGAGGCCAGAGTGACCGCGGGACAGGAGCAGATTGCCGACTGGACAACGGCAAAGCGGATTCTCAGGACGCGGTTCGAATGAGGATCAAGATACTTTTTTCGGCCGCAGAGGATCTGCATGCCGGCCGACTCTTCTACGAGAAACAGGGCCAAGGTCTGGGGGAGTATTTTTTTGACTCTCTGTTCTCCGACATCGACTCCCTTGCCATCTACGCAGGTATCCACCCGAAGGTCTTTGGTTATCACCGACTCTTGTCCAAGCGATTCCCTTATGCCGTCTACTACACTCTCGATGCGGACTTGGTTGTGGTTTTTAGAGTCCTGGACTTGCGTCGTGATCCGGCTCGGATTCGTCAATCGTTGATGTAGGACGAACGGGGCGTTGCGCTCTCGCACGGCCTTGTGCCGACGCTCGGTGCCTGGCGTTTTTCTGATCCTGACTGGCAATAGCTGGGGCCAGCTCGGGGCCGTTGATGCCTTTGCGGGTGGCGATGTGTCCGGGGCGACGGAGCCCGATGATATGCCGGTTCCGGCAGACGGTGGCGATCAATAATCTTTTCGCGAGACGGATAGAAGGAGGCGGATCGATGAATGTGCTTCTGATTCATTCCCATGACACGGGGCGGTACATCCAGCCATATGGCCATGCGATTGCCACGCCCAATCTCCAGCGGCTGGCGGAGCAGGGCGTCATTTTTCGCCAGGCGTTCTGCGCCGCGCCCACGTGCAGTCCCAGCCGGGCGGCCATGGAGACCGGCCAGTGGCCGCACTCCTGCGGCATGCTGGGCCTTTCCCACTGCGGATTCGCCATCGACGATCTCCGCAAACACTGGGTCAATACCTTCCGGCAGAACGGCTGTTTCTGCGCGCTGTCCGGCGTCCAGCACGTGGATGGACCGTCGGCCGATGTCGCGACCTATGGCGCCAACATCGGCTACGACGTCATTCTGAATCTCGCCGACAAGCGGAACGAGTGGGACGACCTGACCGCTGAATTCCGCGCCGCCGAGTTCCTGCGGCGGGCGCCCCGCGAGCCGTTCTTCCTTTCCGTCGGATTGACCAACACCCACCAGCCCTACGGCCGGCCGGGACCGGACGACAATCCCGGGCATGTGCTCCCACCGCCCTTCCTGCCGGACACGCCGGAAATCCGGGACGAGATCGCCGGGTTTCACACGTCGGCGCGGCAGATGGACAAGCGCATCGGCGTGGTGCTTGACGCGCTCGAGATCGCCGCGATCGAGACCCGGACGGTGGTGATCTACACGACCGACCACGGGCTCGGCCTGCCCGGGGCCAAGTGCACGCTCACCGACCACGGCCTCGGCGTGGCGCTGCTGATGCGCGGCCCGGCCGCGACAGGACTGTGCGGTGGGAAGGCCTGCGACGCGATGGTCTCGCATGTGGATCTCTTCCCGACGCTTTGCGGCCTGCTCGAAATTCCCGTCCCTGCCCATGTGCAGGGACACTCGTTCCTGCCCGTGATACGCGGCGAGGCGCAGGAAATCCGGAACGAGCTGTTCGGAGAGGTCACTTACCACGCCGCCTACGAGCCGATGCGTTGCGTGCGCACCCGGCGCTGGAAGTATATCCGCCAGTTCTCCGACCGCGGCCGGCCCGTTCTGCCCAACTGCGACGGGAAAGAAAGCAAGGCGTTCCTGCTCGGCAACGGCCTGGCGGACCGCGTCGTGCCGCGCGAGCAGTTGTTCGATTTGTTTCATGACCCCATGGAGCGCGAGAATCTGACGGACGGCCCCGCGTGGGCGAACGTCCTGGCCGAGATGCGCGGCCGGCTTGACCGGTGGATGCGGGAAACGCAGGATCCCCTTCTGAACGGACCCGTACCGCTCCCGCCCGGGGGCTTCGCCAATTCGCCCGATCAGCACTCGAGCCATGATCCGCTGATGGTCTTTGGCGCGGCGGTCAAGGATCGGCCCGTCAAACGGCGTTGAGGAATCAAGCCACAAACCATATGCGTGGACGTGTCTGCCGGCGACGGCCGGTTCAGGAAGGAAAGGAACACCATGGCGAGCGATGATGCCGAAGGACGAACATAGCAAGGAGCGGAATGTCTGTTTTCTTGCATGAATGGCTGGCTGTCCGGATGCAAATCGCCGGCAGTCCGTTTTCGGCCGCGGTCATCGAGCGGCTGCGGACGGCCGGCATTCCGAAAGTGGAAGTGCTCTTTGAGCCCGGCTTCATGGAGTATGACGCTCCGGGCGTGGCCGCCGCCGCGGGGCGGCAGTTGCGCGAGGCGGGCATTGCCGTGTGGTCCTGTCATTTACCGTTCCTCGGCGGCGAAGACATCTCCTGCGTTGACGAAACGCTTCGCCGGAAGGCCGTGGCGGTTCACACGCGCGCCCTGGCCGCCGCTCAGGCGCTGGGCGCCGGCGTGGCTGTGATTCATCCCAGCGGCGAACCGATCCCCGACTCCGGGCGTGCGGTCCGCTTCGCCCAGGCGCGCCGGAGCCTGGTCGTACTCGAGAAGGAGGCGGCATACCGAGGGGTGCGGCTGGCGGTGGAACTGCTGCCCCGCACCTGCCTGGGACACACGTCCCGGGAACTGCTGGAGCTCATCGACGGCTTCGATCCCAACCATGTGGGCGTCTGCCTGGACGCCAATCACGCCAACCTGCGGGAGTCCCTCCCGGATGTTGTGCGCGCGCTGGCCGGCCGCCTGTTTACCGTACACATCTCGGACAACGATGGCGTGGACGAAAAACACTGGCTGCCGGGCCGCGGCGTCATTCGCTGGCCCGAATTTTTCCGCGCCCTGGCCGATGCCGGCTACCGCGGCGCCTGTGTCTATGAGACCGGCGGGGCGAAAGGCGGGGAACTGGAGGCGTTACGGGAGATCAAGACGAATTTCGCGGCCCTTCTCACCGCCTACCTCGATAGCCGGACTTCGGTCTTTCGCGATATCGTCTTTGCCCGGACGGAACAACGTCCCTTGCGCCTGGACATCCGGGTCCCAAGCGGAGTGAACAATCCCCCCCTGGTCCTCTATATTCCGATGGGCGGCATGACTTCATGCCCCAAGGAAAGCGCCCCGTGGTGGCTGACGGAGTGCGGGTTCGCCATGGCCTCCATCGAATGCCGCGTCAGCAGTGAGGCGATCGCGCCGGCCCAGGCGCATGATTGCAAGGCGGCGGTGCGCTGGCTGCGCGCTCACGCCGGCGACTACGGCTACCGGGCGGACGCCATCGGCGCGTGGGGACATTCGGCGGGGGGCCTCCTGGCGGCGCTGCTCGGCACCTCCGGCGACGTGCCCGAACTGGAAGGGCCGGGAGGTCACAACGGGGTGTCGAGCCGCGTCCAGGCCGTCTGCGACGAGTGCGGGGTCCCTCACGACCTGGCCTATTTCGCCCGGCCGGAAGTGAAGGCCCGGTATTCCTATGTGGACGACAATATACGGCGATATCTTGGCGCTCCGGTTGAAGACCGCCTGGATCTCGCCCGGCGGGTCAGCCCGCGGACGTATGTCTCGAAGGACAATCCGCCGATGCTGCTGATACACGGCTCGGCGGACGGGGCGGTGCCGGTCGAGGAGATGATTGAATTCCATGACGCGCTTCGCGCCGCGGGCGTCGATGTCGCGCTGCGAATCCTGCCCGGCATCGGGCATGGGTGGAAGACAAGCCTGACGCACGACGATATCGTGTCGTTTTTCAAGAGGACCTTGAGTCGCGGAGAACCCGCCAAGGAACTATGACAACCCTCCAACGCTGCCACTGGATTGTGCGCATCGTAGTTTGCCGGCCGCTTCTAGCGGCGGCGTGTTGCTTTTGGAGTATGGCCTCGAGTTCGTTCGCCGGGGATGCGAACACCGTCAGTCCAAAGAGGCCGCCGCTGCCCATCGAGGTGTTCAGTGTGGCGGGCCATAAGGCCTTCCTCGTTGCGGCGACCAACCGGGCCGCCGGGGAGGCAGGCCCGTGGGTCTGGTATGCGCCCATCCAGGGCAATGACGACAAGCCGGGCGGCCATCTGACGTGGATGTTCGAGAGGTTTCTGGCCGCGGGGATCAGCGTTGCCGGGATGAATACGGCACAAGCCTATCCCTTGTACGGCGGCCCCGAGGATCGGGCCCTTTTCACGGCGCTGTACGATGAGCTGGTCCGGAAGCGCGGTTTTTCCCGGAAACCCTGTCTGCTGGCGCAGAGTCGCGGCGGATTCCAGATCTACAACTGGGCGGCCGAGCACCCCGAATCGGTGGGGTGCATCGTGGGCATCTATGCGGCCTACGATGCCAAGGGATGGCTGTCGTTCACCAACATTCCAATGAATCACCTGGAAGGACTGGCGAACGCGCATGTGCCTTTGTTTAATATTCACGGGGACGCGGATGACAGGGTGCCCCTCGAAAAACATCCCGCCGAATTGCACCGGCGCTACCGCGAACTCGGAGGGGAGGCCACGCTCGTGGTTGTCAAGGGGAAGGGGCACGCGGTATTGCCGGAATATTTTCAATCCCAGGAGCTCGTCGATTTCGTGATCGTGCATGCGAGACCGGACAAGGACGCAGATTCGCATTGATGATGACGGGCGGTGCGAAAAAGCGATCGGACGTAGGTCCCATCTCCGAATGGGACTTCCTCTCGGCCCGTCCGGGTTGGGTTTTTTAGCAGAATTCTTGCGAAATCAGTGGGGGCATCGGCCGCCGTTGGCCTTCTGCAGGATTGACAGGGCGGCCTGACGCGGTTCATAGTGCGCCCAGTTCAGGCACGGATGTACCTGTGCGCCGACGGTGAATGCTGACGTTGGCCATGAATAACAAAATGAACACGAGGCTGGCTATTCTGGTTGTCGCGGCATGGGGCCTTGCAGTCCTGTTCAGTGGAACACTGTACATCTGGGCTTCTCCCGGCATCCTTGCCCATGTGCCGACGTCTCCACCTGTTCCATTGGAGCCGAAGGCCCTGCCTGGCCACCTTGCCATCCCACTCTTGATCATACTCGGAGCCATTGCGATTCGGAGAACCAGACGAGCTTTCGTGAAGATTCTCGTTTGGTGCATAGCGTTTTGGGCAGCATGTCATTCCCGCATACCAGGTAATGCTGGCCATTCAGGCGCCAAGCCAAGCGGAAGCCGTCGGGCGAATGCGGCTTGCCTCGGCACTGCTTCTGTATTGCCTCGGACTGGCCGTGCTTTTTGCCATCATGATCGTGGTTCAGGTCGTGAGAAATAAGAAACAAGCCAACCAAGTCTCGGACGCGACTTCTGAACCCGCGCCTGGCGCGAGTTCCTCTGCGCATCAAGGCTGACGTTGGGCTCTCGATCTTATAGAGAAACACGGAGGTAATTCATGGATGTGACGAGTTGGATTCTTTTTATTGCAGGGATTATGCTGGGCATACTCCTCATTGTTCAGCCTCATCGCCTTCGAGAAGGACTGGGAGGCCATCCAAGGCTATTATGGTTGCTTCGCTTTTTAGGGGTATTCGTAGTTGGGGCGATGTTTCTGTGGGCCGAATTCATTTCTGGAATTAGCGGGTTTACCGGCATAATAAATATCTATTGGTTAAGAAACCCCACCTTGGTCACTGTGACGTTTTACGTTGTTTTATCGGCGCTCATCGTGATGATCTTAAAACCGATCAAGCGGGCGTGGCTCAGGTCTTCGCTTATCACGCTCTATTTCTGTGTGACTGTCTTTGCATTCATTCTTATGCAAGCCATGGACTACTCCTACGGCACAGGGTTTATTATGGGAGAACTTCGCCGATCATCCTATGCACCAGCCGAGAATGTTCGAATTCTGGAGCTACTTCGTAGTAGTAACGCAGGAGAGGTGAACGCAAATCAATATGCCTGGGCAGTTCACAACCTTGAGTTTGAAATCGATTGGATGTTGCCCCTTGCCAACGACTACTTAGTCAACAGAAGTTCCTTCCGGTGGAGGCTATCCGAATATATTTCCAAATTCTTTTGGGGGGACGAAGCAAACATGGCCAGGTTCCAGAAGAATCTTCCCTCCGTAGTTGAATACAGAGAAACGCATCCAGCGGTCAGGAAACACGGTTCGTATGATTACATCATGAAAACGTACACAAATCCCAACCAAGCGTCGCAGTCTATCGGCGCGGCAGTCGTGCCTTAACCTGAACACTGTCGTTACGAGCAACATGATAACAAGATGGTCAGATTTGCTGCTCATCCCGGTGGGACATCCGGAAGGAAGCATCGCTGTCGGGGTGGCGTTGCTGGTCCGGGTGGTCTTGGTTGCGTCGTATGTGTGGTTTGTTGTTGCCGGATTCAAGACGGATTGGAAATGGGGCGTTGGAAATCTGCTGTTTCCTCCCGCCGCACTCGCCTATTTCTATCTGCACCCAGAACGAGGCCATCGCCCCGGCTTCTTGTGGCTCGCGGGCGCGATGATGTTCATGATTTCAATAATGGTATTCAGACAAGGAAAACTTAAACAACCAACCGCATCGTATTTGGAGCCCGCTGAGCGGTCTCCTCAACGATTAGTTGGGCCGTTCGGCCGATAAAGATAATGATGGCAACTGACGACAGACGGGAAATCACTCAGCCAGACCTGGTTCATGTGCAAGCTGGGAGCGTTAGAAATATGGGATTACAAGTTATAGAGATTATTCTCGCGCTGGAAGATCATTTCGGTGTCAGTATTTCGGATGATGTTGCAGAACAGTGTATCACAGTCGGAGCCATGCAGAAGGCGATCGTGAAATTGCTCGCTCTCAAACGCAATTGCAAACTCGATGATCTGCAATCCGAGGTGTGGCAAGGCATAGTGAAGATCGTTGCAGAACAGATGGGAATTGATCCATCCGTCATAAAGCCGGAGTCAAAATGGGTTGGCGATATAACCAAGTATGGATAACAGAGGCAGATTTCTAGCCATATCTCGGGCGTTATCGTCGCTAACCGCATCGACACGTCAAGTGAGCCATGCTGTTCGGCTTCGGCGGTTCCTTGCCCCTGCAGGCGATCAGGGAAGACCGTGTCGTCCCTTGTGCGTCCGGACCGACCTGATACACTGGCCGGATGAATTCTTCGATCAACACGGATTTTGTCCGCTCGAACGATGGCCCGTATCCGTTCTTGAAACAGATCGCGGAGGCGGGGTTCCGCCACATCCATTGGTGCCACCATTGGTGCGACGATTTCGTGTATCACGCGAGCGAGATCGCGCAGATCGGCCGCTGGGTCGGGGAACTTGGTCTCGGCGTGGCCGATCTCCACGCGTCGAGCGGCTGCGAAAAATACTGGGTGTCGCCCCTGGAAAGCGCCCGGCTGGCCGGGGTGGAGCTGGTGCTCAATCGCATCGAGATGGCGGCCGCGCTCGGGGCGCGGGCCATCGTGCTGCATCTGCCCGGCCAGGCGACCGCCGGCCAATCGCACGGGGACTGTCTGGACTCGTTCCGCCGCACCTTCGATGCGCTCGCCCCGCATCTGCAAAAACACCGGGTCCGGCTCGCCCTCGAAAACCTTTTTGGCCCACCCCCGAACGAGGCGCTGCTCGACAAGGTGCTTGCCCAATATCCACAGGACCTGGTCGGCATCTGCTACGATTCGGGCCATGGCCTCATCACCGGCGACGGCCTGGCATTCCTGGAGCGGCATCGCGACCGCCTCGCCATCCTGCATCTCCACGATAACCAGGGGCAGGACGACCTGCATCTCCTGCCCTTCTCGGGCCGCGTGGACTGGAATCGCCTGGCCGCGTCGATTGCCGCATCGCCGTATGACGGCCCCATCACCCTGGAGCTGACCATGGACAATCAGTGCGGAGGCGATATCCCCTCGTTTCTCCGTGAAGCGAAAACGCGCTGTGAGCGGCTTGTCGGACAGATTTCCCTCGCACAACAAACAGGAGGATCCTTCTGATGCTGCCCAATGCCGTGGTGCTTGCCGCCAACGTCTGCCAAAGCCTGGTTCCGTTCATTGCGATGTCGGCCTATCTGCCCCAATGGGGCAAGCTGTGGAAAAAACGCGCGACGGAAGGGGTGTCGCTCCGGTCCTGGTTGATGTGGAGCTTTTCGTCTTCGTTCGCCCTGTTCTATGCGGTTGTGCAGTTGCTTCTGAACGGCCGGGGATGGCCTCTGGTCGTATCGTCTCTGATTTCGGCGATGTTTGTTCTGATCACCGTCAGCCTCATATTGAGGGCCCGCCGAATGACCCCGGGTGTGGTCTGCAACCGGCGTTGCTGAAGGAGTTCAAGGGCGTAAAGGCGGGCGAAACGTTGACGCTGGAGTTTGTCCCCGCGGCCAAGGAGCCGATGGCGGCCACCGCGCCGATCCTCGGCGCACTGGAATTGCTGGAGGAGGGCATCATCGCCGCCTGAGTTGTCGAAAAGAGAACCAGTGTTGGCGAAATGAGATGTTGAAAGTCAGGCTGGTTTTCACCAGCCACGGAGAAAACAGCCGATGTAAAATCGGCTCTACCGGGTTGAGGTGGGTTGAAAGTAGGGCCGGTTTTATACCGGCCAGCTTTTCTTTATTGACTGAATCACGCGCTTTTCAGAAGCCCAAATGGCTGGTCATGGCCGGTTCGGTGCGGTACGATTTCCGCCAGATTTGGGAGGCACATGGCGGGTTTGATGGAGGAATATCATTCCACGCCCGGTATCGGGCGGGATGATATTATTGAGGCATAAGAACTG
This sequence comes from Lentisphaerota bacterium, assembly GCA_016199105.1. GTDB lineage: Bacteria > Verrucomicrobiota > Kiritimatiellia > JAAZAB01 > JAAZAB01 > JACQHI01. Next base: position 10,391 of record JACQHI010000097.1, read on the forward strand.
TTCGCCCGAAAGGATGATGAGCGGAAAATGAACGCTGCTACCGACAGTCTTGCATCATGGGATCGCAGGTACTTCACTCCGGGCGGTGGCGATGCATTCCTCTATTATGTCGTCTTTGGTCGGGTTGACACGGCGGCGCGTCTATCGCGCTCGAAATATCGCAGCGGCGGCATTCCCGCAGGTCTCAACGTCATGACCTACGGCCCTACGGTCCATCCGGAAGTGGTGGTTTCCTTCCAGGAAGGCTACCTCTGGGAAGAACTGCGCACCGCGAACAACGACCTTGCCACGTGCATCTCATCACAGGATTCCTGCATCGTCCTCCGGGGCTCGATTCAAGACCCACCGACGCTCAACTACCATCGAGACACAATCGGTCTGATCACACACTTTCTGGATGTCGGCGGAGTGGCCGTATATGATCCCCTTATGTTCCAGTGGTGGAGTCCAGATCTATGGAGAGAACGCATATTCAGTCCCGCCACGCCGGTGCCGCGACATCATACGGTCATCCTTGTCTCAAAGGACACCGACTCCACCGAGTGGTTACATACGCGAGGGCTTCGCAAGTACGGACGCCCTGACATCAGCATCCCCGGCGTATCAGCGGCGCTGAAGGAACCGATGATTGATCTTTGCGATCGCTTCATCGAGTTGCAGGCCTTTGGTGGGATCATTCCGGAGGGACAGGAGATCAGAATGAAATCCCTTCCAGAAGGCACGCGCTGCCACCATGGTGGAACCGTTGACGATCCGGATTTCAACAACGTTCATGTCGAGATCACTTAAAACACAAGAGGCGAACCATCGGCTCGGCCGTACGGCTCACCCGCGGCGGGTTCGCCGTCCGGTCAGCCGTAACCTTCCGCCAATGCAACTCATTATCGCCATCAGCGTGTTCGGCGTCTGTTGGCTGGCACAGGACGCGTTGGAACACCGTGTCGTCTCTTGTGCGTCCGGACCGACCTGATACACTAGCCGGATGAATTCTTCGGGCAGCAATGGGCTTGTCCACGGCGCGCGCGTGGATCGTCGGGCGCTGGTGACGCGGCACAACGTGGTGCTCACGGAGGGCGATCCTCAACGCCCGTTGCAGGTCGGCAATGGCGAGTTCGCGTTCGGTGTCGATCTGACCGGGTTGCAGACTTTTGTGCCGTTCGGCATCCTGTCCCACTGGGGCTGGCACAGCAACCCGCTCCCGCCGGGCGAGGGGCCGGAGGACTTCCGCGGGCCCGTATGGGACACGCACGGCCGTCCCGTGCGCTACCCGATGCCGGACCCGGAACAGCCCGCCTTGTCGGCGTGGCTGGCCGCCAATCCCCACCGCCTGAACCTGGGCCGCATCGGGCTTTCGTTGAAGATGACCGGCGGACAGCCCGCGCGCCTCGAGGACCTCCGCAACACGCGTCAGGAACTGGATCTGTGGCAGGGGGTCATCACGAGCCGGTTCGAACTGGAGCAGTGTCCCGTGTGCGTGCGGACGGTGTGCCACCCATCGCTCGATGCCATCGCTGTCCGGATCGAATCGCGGCTGATTCGGGAGGGCCGGCTCGCCGTGACCCTCGGATTTCCCTACGGCGACGACCGGTGCATGGCCGGGCATGTGGGCGACTGGAACCATCCCGACCGGCATGAAACGCGCCTCCGATCGGGCGGGCCCCGCCGCGTGGACATGGCCCGGACCCTGGATACAGACCGGTATCACGTCAGTCTCGCCTGGGAGGGGACCGGAACGGTGAGGGAAGTTGCACGGCATCACTATATCCTGCAGGTAAAAGGGGCGGAGTGCCTGGGTTTCGTCTGTGCGTTTTCGCCGCGCCCCTTGCCGGACGCTTTGCCGGACGTGGAGGCGGTGTTTGCGGCCAGTTGCGCCCATTGGCCGGCGTTCTGGAACTCGGGCGGCGCCATGGACCTCTCGGCCAGCCGCGATCCGCGCTGGCGCGAGTTGGAGCGCCGGATTGTACTGTCGCAATACTTGATGGCGGTCAACGAGGCCGGTTCGCTTCCGCCCCAGGAAAGCGGGCTGGTCAACAACGGCTGGTATGGCCGTTTTCATTTCGAGATGTATGGGTGGCACGCGGCGCATTACGCGCTGTGGGACCGCTGGCCGCTCCTCGAACGCAGCCTCGGCATTTACGGGCGGTTCCTCGACTCCGCGCGCCGGCGGGCGCGCGAACAGGGCTATCGCGGCGCGCGCTGGCCGAAATGCACCGGGCCGGATGGGCGCGAGTGGCCGCACGAAATCCACGCGCTTCTGGCCTGGCAGCAGCCGCATCCGATCTTTTTCGCCGAGCTCAACTATCGGGCGCATCCGACGCCCGCCACGCTAGAGCGGTGGCGCGACGTCGTGTCGGGCACGGCGGAGTTCATGGCCGATTATGCCCACTTCGACGCGGCGGCCGGCCGGTATATGCTCGGTCCGCCCCTGCACGTGGTGTCCGAGAACGTCGCTCCGAAAACGGCGCGGAATCCGGCCTTCGAATTGGCGTACTGGCGCGTCGGCCTGCGCCTGGCTCAGACGTGGCGGGAGCGGTCGGGCCTGCCGCGCG
>JACQHI010000129.1 GCA_016199105.1 Lentisphaerota bacterium
GCCAACGTTCCGGATGACAGGCAGGAATGCCTGTCTTACTGCGCGTAAGTCGGCCATTCCTGGCTGACTCAGGCTCTGAAGAGATTCATAATGCGAATTGCTGGTTTCCGGACGCCCGTCCAATTTGACGATGGGATACAGGACCCACTGGCCCGGCCCATGAAAAGTGACATCGCCGCCCCGCGAGGAGCGGACAAGGGCTATTCCCCTCGCCTTCAATTCGTCGGGCGACAGCAGGACATGCGAGGGCCGGGCCCGAACGCCCAGGGTGATGACGGGTTCATGTTCCAGGAGAAGCGCCATATCCGGCAAACGGTCCGCAACGCGCGCCTCGACGAGCCGCTCCTGCAGGGCCGCCGCCCCGGCATACGGAACCGGCCGGGAAAACAAAATGGCAAGGGCGCACATAATCAATAGTCCCGGGCCATGAGGCTGCGGCGCCCCAGAGAGAGGGGCACAACCGTGGCCATGGCGGTAAGGATCAGCAGCCAGACCGCGGCCAGCCCCAACCAACGATACAGCCAGGCGTCCGACAGATGCCCCACCAGATACAGGTGAAACAACAGGCCGAACGGCAGAATCGCCAGAACCATATACACCAGGCTCAAGACGAGATTGAGGGTGCCGCCGAAGCCCGAGATGATGGCGGCCGGATTGCGCTGCCGCAAATCCAGGAACACCGCGCCCAGCCCCGTGGACAGGCCGCACATCGCCACCGAAGTCGCCACCGAAACCAGGAACGCGGAAACACGGATCAACGGCCGGACATCCAGCATCTGCAGCGACACCATCATCAGGCACACGCTGATGAAGAGCATGGTCGTCAGGGCCCCGGCGAACTTGGCCAGTAGAATCCGGCCCATGCCGGTCGGGGAAAAGCCGAGGATCCAGAAGCCCTGTCCTTCCAAGCTCAACTGCGGATAGACAAAACGGGAACAAAACGAACACATGACCGCCGACAGGCTGAACACGTTCAAAAAAACGATCACATTCTGCCAGACCACCCACAACATATGATATTGCAGGTTGCGCAGATTGAAGAAATAAACGGCCAGCAAGCCGAAAAACAGGAATCCCTGCGTCCACTGGATCGGATCCCGGAACATCAGCAGAAAATCCTTGATGACGATCGCCCGCAGGTCGGAGGCGAGAAAGGCGAAGCGCTGGGACGCCGGCCGGTACAGGCTTGCATGCCGTTCCCGCCGGGCGGCCGCGCCGACCACCCGCTGCCACCCCTCATAAAAAACACCCCCCCCAATGCTCCGCACCAGCAGGATCACGAGCCCGACGTTCGACAGTAAAACACCGCCATACAGCAGGCCCCGGCTCCAATCGCCGCGGGACAACGTGACGATACCCTCCGCCACCCACCAGCTCGGCCAGAGCGGATAGGAAACCAACTTCAGGCCGGGCACCAACTGGGAGAGAATAAAGGACGTGTCATCCATCTCCCGCCGCAGGGTGGAAGCCTGCCCAACCCAACCCCAGCCCGCCGCCACACCCAGAATCGCCAGGAACGCGACGATCACCCGCCAGCGCGGCATCCAACGGATGGCCACCAGCGTGATCAAGCTCCCCAGCCCGGAACATAAAAGGACAAACGGCACGGAGAAAAGGAACGTCCACACCGTGATCGTCAACGACAGGCGTTCATGCAAGGCAAACGCCCCAATGAAGGGAATAATCATGAAAAAATAGGCCCACGACGCGAACATCGCGGCTTCGAGAAATTTGTGCGTCACGATGTCCCGCCGGGAGATCGGGCGCAGCATGAGGAAGGGCACCTCATCCGAACGGAACATGCTGGAATACGAGGCGATCACGCTGGACAAGACGAGCAGGCCCCCCAGCCCGAAGAAAAAGACGGCGAACAGCCGGTGGACGATCATGATTCCGATGCCGCCAAGCTCGGAAAGGAATCGGAAACCGCGAAAAAAAAGGGCGCCCATCCCCAGCAAGAGCCCCAGTCCGAAGACCGCGATGAACGCGATCTGAAAAACGGACTTGCCCCGGGCCAGTCTTCTCCAATTGAAGGCCACGAGGAAATTGTATTTCAGCAGAACGGCCAGTCCCGTCATGGCGCACCCATCTCAAGAGGCAGGGCTCTCGGCTTAACGATTCACAACCACAAAACGCCGAAGTCAATGCTCAGCCCTTCGTGGTCGTCTTGAGGCTCGCCACGAAAATCGCAAGTCAAGTAACTGCGCAGGAGGCATCCCGGGAAGGATGCTTCCTGCGCAGTTACGCTTTGAGCACCTTGCCGGCCTTCAGACAGGTCGTGCAGACATTCCGGATGAGGATTGCGCCGGCTTCATTGACGTGTATTCGCTGCAAATTCGGCAGAAATCTCCGCCGATGAATGCCGGTCGTATGCAGACCGATCCCGCCCTTCTTTTTGGGCAAGCCATGCCGCGTGATCCTGTTTCCCGTCAACGAACCTTTGCCGCAAATATCGCATAGTCTGGACATGCTTCCATTCCTTTCCTGGGGTTTAAACGGACGATTTGGCCGTGGCGCGGGACAAGTCCGCCTGGGCCACATACACGATCAACTCGGAGGGCAAGTCCTTTTTGGCGATGGCATTGCCGGACATGCGAAGGAGCGCGGAACGGAGGACCCCCTCCAACTCCACGATATTGCCCGGCCAAAGATACTGCTGGAAAATTTTGACCGCCGCGGGCTCCAGGACCGGCGCCGGCTTGCCCTCTTCCACCAGAGCATGAAGAATCCGATCCACCCAGGGTAGAATATCCTCTTTGCACTGCCGCAAGGGTTTGAGCTCGATGGGCATCAGGCTCACCGCCCGCCGGAGCTTGTCGCTGAACGTCCCTTTTTCAACGGCTTTCTCCAGCGACGTATCCGCCCCGGCCAGCAATCGCACGTTCACCGGCACATCCTCCCGGGCGCCCACCTTGCGTATTTTTTTGTCCTGAATAGCCCGCGCGAGTTTTTCCTGAACCGACAACGGCAAGGCTTCGATGTTGCTGATGAAGAGGGTTCCGCCTTCCGCCATGTCGAAGGCGCCGCGGTTACCCGCCGGAAGGGCGCCCCCGGTCTGTCCAAAAAGCGCCAGTTCCGCGGCATTATCCTCGCGCTTCTCATCGGCTTTGAAACGGTGAAAGGGACGATCCTTCCGCGTGCTGAACGAATGGATGGCGCCGGCCACCGACTCCTTGGGCGTTCCCGGTTCGCCGGCGATGAGAAGGGGGATATCGGTCGGCGCGACACGCTTGATCGTTTCGCACACGGCGCGCATGGCCGGGCTATTGGCGATGATCCCCTCCAAACCCGTGACCATTTCGATCACCGACTTCATGCCGCCGGCCGCAGCCACGGCCTCCTCAGCCCCCTTGAAATCGACGGCCTTTTGCACATGAACGATAAACTCATTGACCTTGAAGGGCTTGTTGACCACCCGGCAGGTTTTGACCTGGAGCAGGCTTTTGTCCAATTCTCCGGCCTGCTGATCCTTCAGCACGATGAGCGGCGTATCCGGGCGTTCCCGGCATACCGCGCGCAGAATCTCAACGCCTTTATCCGGATTCGCGCTGACATCCAGAATGATGAGATCGAATTGCTGGCCCTTGATGAAACCCAGGCTCTTATCCAGCCCCAGCACGGGAACGACCTTGTAGCCTTCGGTCTTCAACAACGTGCTCAGGATCGTCAGTGTTTTCGCGTCTTCATTAACGAGTATAATTCGCGCCATGAACGACACCCCCAACCAGTATTGAACCCAGCCATCGAAACCGCCGCCACTCAACTCCATGGCGGACAAGTTGGAATGCAGTATAGGGATTGCCCCCCGCTGTTCAAGGGGAATCCGTCAATCCTTCGACCCCCGAATATGCTCGCCCCGCCACTCCTCCGGCGGCGGTTGCCGCCGATACAGGGCCAGCCGTTTCTGGAGGTTGAGGGAAGGTCCGTCCGCCGCCTGGATCCTCAGGCAACGCGCCAGGCGCTCCTCCGCCCGATCCCAGTCGCGCTCCCAATGCAGGCGCAGAGCCTCCTCATAAATCCCGGCGACCTCCTGCCGCGGAGCGGGCACCGCCCCTTTCTTTCCCATCAGCTCGTAAATATGAACCGGCACCGTCTTGCCGGTCACGACGAGCTTATCCAGCAGCCGGGCCTCGATGTGGGCGCGGGCCTGCTCGAAGGTGGTTTCGCCGATAGTGATCAGCGTGCCATAGTCCTTGTTGACGGGCTCAAGGCGCGCGGCCTGATTGACGGCATCGCCCATGACGGTGAATTGCTGCCGCTCTTCGGAGCCCATATTGCCGGCGGTGACGCGCCCGGAGTTCAAGCCCATCCGCACATGGATGTTATACCCGAATTGATTCTTCAAGAACGGCCGCAAGACCTCCAGGGTCTCCTGCTGCTCCAGGGCGGCCAGGCAGGCCTGCACGGCGTGATTCGGCAGGGGAAACGGCACGCCCCAGACCGCCATGATCGCGTCGCCCTCGTATTTGTCCACATACCCATCCCGATTCATGATGATGGTGGTCATGGGGCTCAAATACCGGTTCAACAGTTCCGACAATTTTTCCGGATCCAAATTTTCGGAAATGCTGGTGAAGCCGGCCACGTCCGAAAAGAACATGGTGGCATCGGCCTTCTTGCCGGCGAGGGAGAAACAGCCCGGATGATCTTCCAGATACCGGAGCACCTCGTGCGACACCATCGTTCCGAACATCTTTCGGACCTGCCGTCGCTGGCGCTCTTCCTCCCAGAACTTGAGCATGGTCAGCACGGGATAGAGCGTCACGACAACCAGAATCACGTAGGAAGGGATAAAAATGACGCAGCGGGAATGCAGCAGGAAAAAACTGACGCCCAGGGCAGCGCCCAGCGTCAGGAGCATGACCACAAAGGAAATCCAGGCGCGGTTTTTCTGGATGACGAGCGTCAGAAACAGGCCGGTCAGCAGCAGGACGCCCATTTCGACGAACTTCATCCAGCGGGGATTCCGCAGAACGTCGCCGGCCAGGATGTTGTCCGCCAGCGTCGCATGCACCTCCACCCCGGAGAATTCGCCCGTGATGGGCGTCGCGCGCATGTCTCTCAACCCGACGGCGGAGGTTCCGAGAAACACGATTTTCCCGCCCAGCTCTTTTTCGCCCACTTCGCCGGTCAACACCTTGACGGCCGGATAAGACGGAAACGTGCCGAAGCCGTAACGCGCCGCCGGATTCAACGAACGGAAATTCAAGTAGGCCCGGCCGTGTTCGTCCGTGGGAATGGTCCGATCCTTCAGGCGCAAACGGATGACACCCTGATAATCGTATTCGATTCCCACTTTGTCGATCCCCAGATGCAGACGCACCGCCTCCAGCGCCAGAGAGGGGTAAATGCGCAAAGGCCCGTATGCCCAGATGAGCGGCGTGCTTCGAATCACATTGTCGTCGTCCGGCAACGTGTTAAAGAAGGCGTTGTTGCCGGCATTCGAATTCAAGACGGGAATAGACATGGTCAAAAAATCGGACTGGACCAAGTTCGTGTTGAAAAGCGTATTGGCGTATATCCGGCCGCTCGCTTTGTCGTAAAAAAAATTCCGGTAATACGGATCGAGGGATTCGTCCGCGTTCGTCACCGGTTGCGGCGCCATTTGCATGGCGCAGCCCAGGATCGTCTTCCGCCCGGCGAGCGCCTGGCCGAAGATCCGGTCGAAATCCTCGTAGGCCGGCGGCAACCCCTCCATGCGAACCTTGACCTGGAAGGCGTCTTCCCACGCCTGCCTCAGGACCACCGGCGAAGTGCGGTCGGGCTCGGGGAAAACGATATCGAAGGCGAGAACGGACGCCTTCGCATCCATGATCCGGCGGGTCAGTTCGGCGAGCACATAGCGGGACCATGGCCACTGGCCCACCCGCTGCAGGCTGTCGTCATCCAGATCCACAATGACGATCTGGCTCGTTTTGGGCGGCGCCTGAGTGGAGCGGATCAAGGCGTCATACAGCTTCAAGGACACATTGACGATAAACGGCGGCTGGAAAAAATAGAGAAAAAAACACCCTATCGTCAACGCCAAGCCGACCCAGATTACGACCGGAATCTTCATTCGTTATTGCGGCGGCGGCAGTTCCGGCGGCATCTCCTGCTGCCCGGGTCCAAAGCCCAGCAGCGGCGAATTCACCAGATCCGTTCCATACACACCCGTGACGCGCGGACCCGCGCCGTGTTCGAAATAATACTGCCCGATGCTGCCGGTGATCGGGTTGGCGCCGGCCCCTGAGCCCACGAGACTTCCTATGAGACCGCCGCGGCTGATGGACCCCGAACCATAGGTGGTCCCATCCAGCGTCAACGCATAGCTCGACAGACTCTCCCCCGCGAGATGGCCGTTCGGCGTTATGGAGCCGTTCATGGCGAAGGCGAAATCGGGACCCATGTCGAATGCGCCCTGCCACGTCGGCGCCACGCCATTCCCGGGAATGCTCACCAACAGGTTCGCCACCCCATCCAGATGAAGGGTTCTCAAGCCATTGACGATAAACGCGCTCGCGCGCCCGGGCGAACCCGCCGGCGTGGCCAGCGTGTAGCTGACAGGCCCGTTGGCGATGGCCTGGACAGCCGCCGCGCTGACAATCTCGCCCGCGACAAAGTTCCCGTCGGTCAACAGGGCGACTCCGTCGGCGTCCATCGCCGTCTGCTCCCATTCCCCCCAGGTCCAATCCGAACCCTCGACGGCGTTGACCTGCACCTCCGTCCGGGTATTCCCGGAAACCCAGCGTCCCAGACCGGAATTCCCCCGGACATAGAAGGATTCCGTCGGGTTCCCCAGCACGATATCCGTGGCGGACGGCGAAGCCGGATCCTCCGAAAGGCGGATAGCGGCCGTGATATTATTCCGATAGCCATCCCTGTCCAGGCCGAGTTGGAAAGCGCCCTCGTTGGCCGCCGGATCGTCCGAGGCCTCGTTGGCGGAGCGGTAGAGCCGCACGATCATGTCCGAATTGGGCGACAGCGGTTTGATCATCATGCCGGCGCCATAACCGGCCACTGCCAGTTGTCCGGATTCCGGCGTGGCGGCATAGTGGGGGTCTTTGAAACCGGCGGCGACTCCAAAATCGTACGAGTCCGCGCCGGACGCCGTGCCGACTCCCGCCACGTCCACCATTCCAACTCCTTGCATCTCCTGTCCATAGAAATTCAACTGATCGATGTAGCCGAACAGGTTCTCCCGGCCTGCACTTTCGACGACAAACGCTCCCGTTCGCGTATTGAGATACAGGGTTCCCGGCGTGGTGCTTGACGGAGGCGCGTCACCGAAAACATAATCGGACTCGAACCGGACCGTCTCGACGGCGTATCGCAGCACGATGTTCTGAGGAAGCGACGCTCCGAACAGCGCGCTGGCCGCGCCCCCATATACGAAATCCCGCTCAGCCCCGGCCAGGTTCACATAACGGAAAAACTGCCCCAGATTGTCATAGGATAGAATGGCCGTTGCCCCATCGGGCGACGCCACCGGCACATCCACAAAACTTTCGTAGGTCGCATTGCCATAGGGCGCCATCGGCAGATCGCCCAACGCAAGGCTGGCCGGCCCATAGAGACTGCCGTCATAATTGAAGCGGGAGCCGTTATAGAGGCCGCCGAACAAACCGCCATCCCTCAATTCCCCGGATAGCGAAGTGAAAACAGTTAGCTTTGAAACGGAATAGTAGCCCGCCTCCGCGGTATATTCGACACCCAACCCGAAGCCGCTGGCCGAGTAGGTATTCCCGCCGCCGCCCGTGTCGGTCCCGCCGCCGCCCGTGTCGGTCCCACCTCCGCCCGTGTCGGTTCCGCCGCTGCCCGTGTCGGTTCCGCCGCCGCTCGTATCGGTTCCGCCGTCACCTGTGTCGGTCCCGCCGGTAGGAGCCTGGGGCGGATTCGGAATATCGGTCGGCGAATCTCCGGTTCCCGTTCCACCCGTGCCTCCTGTTCCCCCCGTGTCTCCCGTGCCCCCCGTGTCTCCCGTGCCCCCCGTTCCATCGCCGCCGGTTCCACCACCCCAATCTCCCCCGGGAAGGCCGCCGGTACCGCCCGTTCCGCCAGTGCCACCCGTGCCGTCTGTGCCGCCGGCGCCGTTCGCACCACCGCCCGCGCCATTCGCACCCCCGGCGCCACCCCCCGCGCCGCCGCCGGGACCACCACCGCCACTGGCGCCGCCGCCTGTATCCCCGGCGAGTCCCTGCATGTCGCCCATGGTCATGGGGCGTTGTTCCATTCCACGCCCCTGAATAATGGTCACCACAATACCCTGCCGGATAACATTCACCACCTGCCGCCTGACCCCGCCATCTTCTCTTCGTTCGACCACAATGGAGCGATTGGCCGGGAGCCGGATGATAAAGATATCTTCCTGTCCGCTAAGGATGCGAAAACCCACTTCACAACCCCGGATACCGATGGTCGCCATGCGGGTTTTAACCTTGAAGCGTTCGGGATTGATATCCGTCACCTTGCCCGAGATGACGCGAAACACGCCTTCGGATGCCTGGAACACGGCCGTGTTGGCCGCTCTCGATTGCGGAGCATAGACATATTCATCGATGAGCAACTCCCCTTTTTCGCCCTGGGAAATCACGGTGTCGTCATCGAACATAATCTGGACTTTGGCCCCGGCGCGGGTGATGATTTTGTCCTTCAGATAAACGGAAGCCGTCATTTCCAGCCTCCGTTCCGCCCTCCCTTCTCCCACCGCCACGACATCCCCCTGCAGGCTGATCACCCGGCCGATCGCCTGGGCGTCAGCCCCCAAACCCGCGGTCAACAAGCACAGCCACGAACACACGCCGACCATGAACATCTTAAGGTTCATAAATGCATCCTCCACTGTTTAGAACGACCAATATGTGCTTACGGTAATTATGTTTCTTGTGTACTCGTACAGATCGAAAGTGGAGGCGTTATCCGTATAACTATAACTGGCGTTTACGCCCCACTGGCGGGTCAACGCCTTGCTGAGTCCGGCGATACCCTGCCACTGCCGGTCATGCCGGTCTTCCGTCGCAAGCGGCTCGCGGTCCTCATAATAGGAGTCCCGGAAACGCAGCCGCATATACGACGTCATCTTCCAGGGCAGGCGGAGTTCCCCCAACAGAGAACCTTCCCAGCCGTTATTTGTGAAGGCATCGTCCCTCGTGTTTTCGCGAAACGCGATTGCCCCTAGCGACAGAGCATGCTTCTTTTCGCCCAGGAACCAGCGCAGCGTCTGTTCAAGAGCGGTATAATAGCCGTCGCGAGTATCCAAGTCCACATAATCCCGGCGTTCGCCGGCCACGGTCGAAATCCAGTGCCAGGTCGTCGAAAGCGCGTGCAGATAGGTGGGACGCAGACTGTAAATATCCATATACCGATCATGGCCCCGAACCAGGTGCTGGACGGAGAGAGGCAGTTGGAGCAGGCCTTTGGCCGACGGCCTTTGCAGACCGCCGCCCAGTTTATACAGTTCCAACTCCTGTTCCGTCGCGTCATTGAGCCGGGTGACATACACACTGCCGTCGCCGAAAGCCGACCACCCGTCTTTTTCCCCGACATCGTAATACCCGTCAACCGACGCCGAGACGGAGATCCCCAGCACGTCCTGCGCCTGCGTCTCCGGATTCAAACTCAGATCGCCCAGGGTTGTGTTGATCAGCTCGCTGTCAGGTCCGACATTGACATTGTCGTCGTAGAATCCGGCGATTTCCAGGCGCCCCCACCAGTCGCCCGTTCGGCGTTCCGCCTTGATCCGGGCCATGAATTTTTCGATGTTCTGCCGGACGATCGGCGGCGGGTTGTGCTCGAGGACATTCCGGAATTGCTCCTGGGCGAATTCGTATTGTTTCATGGCGAAATAGACGCGCCCCAGTTCCAGGCGGGCCCGGTCGTTTTTCGGATCCTTCATCAGAATACGCTCATAGGCCAGGGCGGCATGCGACAGTTTGTCCACGGCAAAGGCCGCCTCGCCCAGGGCAAAATTGATCCGGATATCGTCGGGATGTTCCCGGAACAGGGCGCTGAAAATATCATAGGCCTTTTCGAATTGCTCCGCCTTGAACGCCTCCTCGCCCTCCTTGAGTTTCTGCTCCGAGGTCTGGGCCGACGCGCCACTCAGGAGTCCACACAGCAAAACCACCGCCATCATCCATCGCATATTCGACATAACGTCTCCCCTGCTCCTTAGGTTACCGTTTGATGGGCGCGCTCTGGCTCCAGCCGAACTGCCACTCGGAATATCCCTGCGTGCTCGTATAAAAATACCACATGCCGTCCGGTCCGTTATAGACCGCGAAATCCGTCAGGCCGTCCCCGTCGTAGTCGGCGGGAACCGGCGTGGTGCCCGCCCACCCGAATTGGACCGCGCCGCCGCCGGAATCCGGATGGAACTGCCAGAGGGCGGTAGCCGCTTCATAGACGGCGATATCGGTGACGCCGTCGCCGTTATAATCGCCCGGCACCGGCTCGAAGCCGATTCCTCCCCACGGGACACCCCAGACAAGAATGGTTCCATCCATCGTCTGGGCATACCAGGTTCCGGACTCCCGATGATACAAGGCCAGATCGGCGACGCCGTCGCCGTCATAATCGCCGGACAGGGGCGCATAGCCCGGCCCTCCGAAAACCCGATCCCACGCCAGCGCGCCCTGGATCAGCGAAACGACATACCACGCGCCCGAATTCTCGTGATACACGGCCAGATCCGCCAGCCCGTCGCCGTCGTAATCTCCAAGGACCGGCACGGTATCCGCCGAGCCGAATTGGGCGCGAAGATAGCCATACGAACTCATCAGAATATACCACACGGCGGTGGGCGGATAGTACACGGCGATATCGGTGACGCTGTCGCCGTCGTAATCCGCGGGGATCGGATACGGCCCGTTCCAGCCGAATTGGATCATGCGTAAATCCCCGGCGACATTCAGAAACCACATTCCCCAGGGCGGGAAATAAACCCCGATATCCGCCCAGCCGTCGCCATTATAATCGCCCTGGGTATCCGGCAGGATCGGGAACAGGTCGGAATTGCCGAACAACACGGTCGCCGGTTCCCGCGAAATCACCTCGATGCGAGCCCACTGGTTATAGGGGATTTCACGGGGAAGCACGCCCACGACGGTTCCATTCGTGGTCGTAAAATTCAGGTCGTTCGCCAGCACCCAGACATTGGTCCCCTCATACAACAGGATGGACGTCCGCCCCAGCGGCTGCGGCGACTGCCAGGAAATGACCAGGGGCTTGCCGGTCTTCGCCCAGACACTTGCATCGGGAGTGAGCAATGCCACCAGTCCCCTCGGATAACTGTAAGGGTCCAGGGGCGTCGACCCGGCCACAACTTCTTCGCCGTCGCGATGACCGTCGGCGTCGGTATCGGGATTGTTCGGATCGGTCCCCCAAATGGCCTCGTCCGCGTCGCTTAAACCATCCCTGTCGGAATCGATGACGGCATAGCGACCGGCAACGATCGCTTCCAAGCCGGACAGAACGAAGACAGCGACTGAAGAGGGAGTCGTATAACCGGCCAGTGGAGTGAACCGCACCCGGTAGGTTCCCGCCGGAACGCTCAGAAGGCGGGCATCACCCAGCCCGGCGAGGGCGCCGGAATAATCCGGCGGGTACGCGTCAAGAGTCCATGCTCCGCTGTTTGGCGTCACGTCGATGGAGAGGAAACCCATCTGCCGGGTATAAAAGCCGTTAATCGTCACCGGCATGAAATTCGTGATGTCGATCGTCATCGGCGCGGGCTCGGTGAAACCGGACAGGACTCCAAACACCACCGTATAGAGTCCCGTGGGGATGTTGTTGAACGTCCAATCCCCCGTCCCGTTGGTCGGTCCGGCGAAAACCGGCGGAAACTGGGTGATCGTCCACGCACCGCTGAGGGGCGGTTGATCGGGCTTGACGTTGAGGATCAGCGTGGCGGTCGGGGCGACCGGCGGCGTTCCCCGGACCCATTTGGAAACGACGACATCGGACGTGAGTTCGCTCAAATCGTTGTTGGTCTGGCCGTCCAGGCCTGTCCCCCACGTATAACCGGCCACATAAATATTCGAGGAAAAAGTCGTCACATCCCTGGCATAGTCGCTACTGGCCGTGCCCCACAGCTTCACGAAAGTATTGGAACCGGCCGGCGTCCACTCCATCAGGAAGAAATCCGAGAAGCCCGCATTGGTTTGCCCGCCATAGGCTCCCCCCATGTAGCCGACCACCAGAATATTACCCAACGGGTCCACCGCGACCCCATGCGCCTCATCGAAATTGGCCGTTCCCCATTGCCGGACCCATTGAAACGCGCCATCCCCGTCGAACTTCATCAGGAAGGCATCCTTCAAACCGGCGTTCAAACCGTCGAGATCGCCGGTGGTGGTCCCCACGACATAAACATTCGACTGATTGTCCACCGCCACGGCATGGGCAATGTCGGAGGCGGGAGATCCCCTTATCCGCGTCCATAGCGGGGCGCCGATCGGATCGATTTTCATCACCAGCACATCTATCGCTCCCGCATTCGTCTGGCCGCCAAAGCTGCCCAGCGTGTAGCCGGCAATAACGACATTGCCCCCGGCATCCAAGGCCAGACCGGCGGCCCAATCGGCGCTGGGGGAACCCCACTGGCGCTGCCAGTTGACGGTGCCGCTTGGAATATTTTTTTGGAGAAAAACATCCAGGCCGCCCGCATTGGTCTGGCCCGCGAACGCGCCCAGCGTATGCCCCGCCTGATAGGACATTCCGCTCGCGCGATCGAGGACGACTCCATACGCAATATCTTTGTTGGTTGTTCCATCAATCCGGGTGCTGTCATAGGCGCCGTTGGGCAGAAGTCGCTGGATAAACATGTCGTTCGTGCCCTTGGCGATCTCCCCCGCCCAGGCGCCGGTCGTGGTTCCCCCCACAAACAGAACATCGTTGGTGTTCACGGCCAGACCGGTCACAACATCGTCTCCGCCATTGATGTCTCCGAACATGCGGGTCCAAACAGCGGTTCCCGCCGGCGTCAATTGACACGCAAAGGCCGACGAGCCCCCCGCATTCGTCTCCCCGCCAAAATACCCCCGGGTGTCCCCCGCCTCGCACACGTTTCCCGCGCTGTCCGCCTCGATACAAATACCGTAGTCGTTGCTGGGCGAGCCGTAGATGCGGCTCCATTCGCGAAAAACCTGCGCCGGCGCCGGGGAAACGCCCGCCCATACCCCCAGCCACAGGCCCAACCAACGAAGTTCATGGTTCATGCCAATTCCTTAAAATAAAGACAACTAAGAGGCATTATAGGCGGGAGGGGGGGCGAAACAAGATAAAAAATGCAAAGATTTTTCGCAAAAGATCAGCGAGCGCCCGAGGTCAGCCGCTGAAGTCCGCCGCGCAGCACCGCCACCTTGAAATTCCGCTGGCTCATCAGGAAAGCGGCGCTGGAGCTGAGGCGCCCCGTCTCGCAACAACAAATATACAGTGTCTGAGGTTCCAATTCGGCCATGCGCGAACGGAGGGTGTGCAGCGGCATGGAAACGGCCCCCGGCAGATGCGATTGCTGATACTCGATTTCCGAACGCACATCCAGCCACTTGGCGCCCTGTTTGATGCTCTGCTGGGCCTCAACGGCCGACAGCCAGTTGAGCAGGGGTTCCTTCAGCAACTCCGTGAAATCCTTCTTCGACAAGCGGAGAAGAACGCCCTTGGTTTTCATGGTGATCGTGGCGTTGCGTTTCGCGTTCGAGATCAGCGCTTCCTCCCCGAAACTCTGTCCCGCCCCCAATTCGGCCAGCACCACAGGCGCGCCGTCCTTGTCGGCCTGCCGGGTGACCACGCAGGTGCCCGTGGCAATCATATAAAAATAGTCGCCCTCCGCGCCCTGGCGGATGACCGTCGTGCCCGGCTTCAAATACACCTGCTCCATGCGTTTGAACAATTCATCCCTGTTTTCCTGGGGCAACTTGTCCAACAGCGGCGACCGGAAATTCTTCATCACTTCGGCCGTGTCCACCACTTCCTTCCGGGGCTTGAAAATCCCCAGGAGCTTCCCGATAAATCCGCCGGCCCCCTCAACGGAAGCCGGCGCCGCCTCCGTCATTCCGACCGCGGCGCGCGAACTGGCCAGTTGATCGTCACTGATGACGGTGTCCAGCACATTGTTGTCGATGCGAACCACATCGGCAACCGTTTCGGTCAGCGCGGTGATCTGGCGGGGCTGGCGATCCCCCATGGGATATTTGGCATCCGGCGTATCCGCCGCGATGATTTGTTCTTTCGCCTTGCCCTCGTCCCCCATGATCAGCTTCACGCTTCCGCGCAACAAATAGATGCTGGCGTTGTCGGAATCCCCCGCCTTGAACAGACGTGTCCCCGCCTCGACATGTTCGACCGGGCAGCTTTCGGCGAGTTTGGACACCGTCTCCGCGCTCAGCGACGCCATGGGCTCCAACTGCCCGAAAGCATCTTTCAATTGTTTGGGATTCCAAGCCATAACCCGTTCGCGCCGCCTGCGGTTAAAAACATTTCCCGAATCGATAACAGACGGAATTCACTCTATCTGTTCGACGCCAGGGATGCAACTATTAAGATCGGCAATTCTCGGGAACGCCGATCCCGGACCTTCCGAGAATTGCTGTTGCACTCCGCGAAGGCATGGACTATGTTTTTGACCCTGAACTTGTTTCCTCCGTCTGTCCGTCAGCCGACGGACAGGCGGGAGAGTAATGGATGGGAGGGACACTTGAAGGATATTGATCTCCATGATGTTCGCACATTCGTTCTCCTCGGCCACACGGGCAGCGGCAAAACATCCCTGAGCGATGCCCTGCTGTTCAAATTGGGCGCCAATGACCGCGCCGGCTCCCCCGCCAATGGGACCAGCATGGCGGATTATACCGAGGAGGAAATCCACCGGAAAATCTCCATTTATGCCAAACCCTTTTCCGGCGCGTTCAAATCGAAAGCCGGCAAAAAAATCCAGCTCACGTTCATGGATACGCCCGGGTATGACGATTTTTCCGGCCAGGTCATCAGCGCCGTCAGGGCCGCCGATGCCGCCCTGATCGCCGTGGATGCCGTCGCCGGCATCCAGGTGGGCACCACCCGCGCCTGGCGCCGCGCCCATGGGCTGGGACTTCCCCGCGGCATCGTCGTCACCGGCTGCGACCGCGAAAACGCCGACTTCCAGAAGGTCCTGGACCAGATCGTCGCCGCCTGGGGCAACAAGTGCCTGCCCGTCGTCATTCCCCTGCCGGATGGCTCCAACGTCCTCGATCTGCTGGCGGCCGGCAACGCCCCCGCGGCCATCGCCGATACAGCGGCAAAAGGAATGAACGCGCTCATCGAAAAAGCGGCCGAGTCGGAAGACGCCCTGATCGAGAAATTTTTGGGAGGAGAACCCCTCTCCCCCGACGAACTCGCCCGGGGACTCCGCCAGACCGTCCGCAACGGCAACCTGGTCCCCGTTTTCGCCGCGATGACCGCGAAGGGGCCCGGCATCGTCGAGTTGATGGAGAACCTCGAACGGTTTTTCCCCTCCCCGGCCGAGGGGATAATCAAGGACGCCGCCGGAAAGCCGGTGGCTGCCGGGGCCAACGCGCCGTTCGTCGGCTGGGTCTGGCGCACGGTCACCGACCCGTATGCCGGCAAACTGGCTTTCGTGCGGGTGTGTGGCGGGACCTTGAAAGCCGACAGCGAAATCCACAACGCGTCCAAGGGCCATAAGGAACGCGTCACCACGATGTTCATTCTCAACGGCAAAAAACAGATCCCCGTCACGGAGGCGTTCGCGGGCGACATCGTGGCCCTCGCCAAACTCAAGGACACCGGCCTGGGCGATGCCCTCTGCGCCGTGGGGCAGTCAGCGGCCTTCGCTCCGCTTGAACTGCCGCACCCCGTGGTATCCTATGCCGTCTCCGCCAAGGAACGCAGCGACGAGGACAAGATCGGTGTCGCGCTGTCCCGCGTGTCGGAGGACGATCCGACGCTACGCGTGGAACGCCACATGGAAACCCACGAGCTGGTGCTGTCCGGCATGGGCGACGTGCACCTCGAAATCGCCATGGAACTGATGAAAAAGCGGAGCAACGTCAACGTCGAAATGAAGGTGCCCAAGGTGGCCTACAAGGAGACGGTGACCGGCCTGGGCGATGCGCATTACAAGCACAAGAAGCAGTCCGGCGGACGCGGCCAGTACGCCGAGGTCTATTGCAAGGTCCAGCCGAAGAAAGCCGGTGAGGACTGGTTCGAGGACGCCGTCGTGGGCGGCGTTATTCCCCGCAACTTCATCCCCGCCTGTCAGAAAGGATTCGTCGAAGCGACCGCCAAGGGCTGCCTGGCGGGCTATCCGGTGCAGGACGTGAAGATCACGGTGTACGACGGGTCCTATCACGAGGTGGATTCCTCGGAAATCGCCTTCAAGATCGCCGCCTCCCGCGCCTTCAAGGACGCCATGAGCAAGGCCAAGCCGGTCCTGCTCGAACCGATCATGCAGGTGAAAGTGGCCGTGCCCGGAACCAGCATGGGCGAGATCAACAGCGACCTCAACCACAAGCGCGGCCGCATCCTGGGCGTGGAGGTGGAGGATGGCATGCAGCTCATCACCGCGGAAGTGCCCCTGGCTGAAATGTTCCGGTATTCCTCCGAACTCCGCAGCATCACGGGCGGACGCGGCTCCTTCGAAATGAAACCGTCCCGGCAGGAAATCGTGCCGAGTCTCATCGCCCAAAAAATCATCGCCGGCGCCGAAAAAACCAAGGGCGAGGACGAGGACTAAACGCTGTCGCTCACCCATTGTCAATTGTGTCCCCGCCGCTGTGGCGCCAACCGCCTGGCCGGGCAAAGCGGCTTCTGCGGGGCGGGCGCGGACGCCGAAATCTTCCGGTGGGGCGCCCATGCCGGGGAAGAACCTCCCATTTCCGGCGTCCGCGGCTCGGGCACGGTGTTCTTCTCGCGTTGCACGCTGCGCTGTTGTTACTGCCAGAACCATCCCTGGAGCCAGGAGGGCCGGGGCGAGTCCTACCGCCCGGAGGAGCTCGCGACCGTGTTCCGCCGCTTGCGCGAACTCGGCTGCCACAACTGGAACCTGGTGAGCCCGACGCCCTGGCTGCCCATGATCGCGGAGGCGCTGGCGGCGGCGAAAACGACCGGTCCGCGCCTGCCGGTGATCTACAACACCAGCGGATTCGAGCGCCTTGAAACACTCCGGACCCTCGAAGGCCTTGTGGATGTGTACCTGACCGATGTGCGCTATGCCGCCCCCGCCTCCGCGCTGGAGGGCTCCGGGAACGCCGAGGTTGTCGATATCGCCCGAGCCGCCATCCGGCGGATGTGGGCGCAGGCGGGCCCCCTCCGCTGCGACGCGGAGGGCCTGGCCGTGGCGGGCGTGATCTGCCGCCTCCTCGTGCTTCCCGGCCGGGCCGCCGAGGCGTGCGACAACCTGGGCTGGCTGGCCGAAACGATCGGAACGGATATTGCCTTGAGCGTGATGTCGCAATATACTCCGGCCCATCTCGCGTTGAAACGGGAACCCTGGAATCGGCGGGTCACGCGCGAGGAATACGGGCGGGTTTGTCGAACGGCCGACGATTTGGGATTTACGAACGGGTGGATTCAGGAGTATAACGACACGCGCGTTGAATCGCTGATCGGCTTTGCCATGTCGCCGACCCCGAAAAGCGCGTTGCGGGATTTTTTTCCCGCGAATGACGCGAAGTAGCGCGAATGAGAAGGAAGAATGCGCGGAGATTAGCGGGCATATCCGGTATAGGCTTTTGACACGAACGAGGAGGGTGAACTATGAGCGGACACAGCAAATGGAAAACCATTGCGCATAAAAAAGGCTTGGCGGATGCCAAGCGCGGCAAGATCTTCAGCAAAGTGGGCCGGGAACTCATGATCGTCGCCCGCTCCGGCGGTGGGAACCCGGACAACAATCCCACCCTGCGCGCTCTCATCGCCAAGGCGCGAAGCGTCAACATGCCCATGGACAACGTGGAGCGCGCCATTAAAAAAGGCACCGGCGAACTGGGCGGGGGACAATTGGAGGAAGTGGCCTATGAAGGGTTCGCCCCCGGCGGTGTGGCCATCGTGGTCAAGGCGCTGACCGACAACAAGAACCGCGCCGCCTCGGAAATCCGCCACATCTTCACCAAATTCGGCAGCAACCTGGCCGGCCAGGGCGCCGTGTCCCGGAATTTCAAACGCAAGGGCCAGATTCTCGTCAATGCCACGGGCATCGAGGAAGACAAGCTCATGGGCATCGTGCTCGATGCCGGCGCCGAGGACATGAAGCAGGAAGAGGGGATTTTCGAAATCGTCACGGAAGTCGCGGACTTCTTCTCCGTCCTCGAGGCCCTGGAAAAGGCCGGCATCAAGCCCGAAAGCTCCGAGCTGACGATGATTCCGGACATGTACGTTCGCGTCACCGACAAGTCCATCGCCTCCACCGTCATGAGAATGATCGAGGCCCTGGAGGATAACGACGACGTCCAGAACGTGTATTCCAACCTGGACGTGGACGAAACGGTCCTGGCCGACATGGAACAACAGAAATAGAGTATTTCGGATGCCCATGGTTCCCTGCAAAATTCTAGGCGTCGACACCTCCCTCCGTTCGACGGGTGTCGCCATCGTGGAAGCCCAGGGCAGCCGTTTCTCCGTGGTGGATTACGGGCTGGTCCGGAACGCGCCGCGCCTCCCTCTTTCGCACTGCCTGTGCCGCCTCGACCGGGCCCTCCGGGAACTGATCGCCCGGCACGAGCCGCGGGCCGCCGCCATCGAGGGCATTTTCTTCTGCAAGAACGTCAAGACCGCCGTCATCCTGGGCGAGGCCCGGGGCGTCGTGATTGCCGCCTGCGCCGCGAGCGGGCTTCCCGTGTTCGAGTATTCGCCCCGCAAGGTCAAGGAGTCCGTGGTGGGCAACGGCGCCGCCGGCAAGGAACAGGTCAACAAAATGATCATGACCCTTCTGGGCCTGCGCCAGCCGCC
>JACQHI010000092.1 GCA_016199105.1 Lentisphaerota bacterium
CCTTGACGTGGAACTTCGACGAGGTCTGCCCCTTCTCCTCGATCAGGGCTACCGGCGCATCCGGCGGCGTCCAGACCAATACGTTGCCGCCCCCGGAACCCGCCGTCCGCGCCGTCCGGTTCGTTGCCTCCAGCGCCGCCGGACCCGGCGCGAGCTGGAAATGCAGATCGAGCATACCGCGCGGCTCCCCGAGGGCCTCGTCCACCAGCACCAAAAAAGAACGATCGACAAAAAAGACGGTTCGCCGGTGCGTCCAGCCCGGGTATGACTCGTTCTCGAAGACCAGCGCGGTGTGGCGGGGCTCGTCATGCCAGAGCCGGTGGCGGGCTGCATTGACGGAATTTTTTCCGTCAAGCGTCAGGGTCTGGTGGACGGCCGTGCTGCAGAACCAGGGCCGCTCGGTCTCGAATTCGGTCCCGTGCCCGTAAGCATAGCAGCCGGAATCGGGCATGACCCAGCTCCCGTGCGCGAACAGCTCGAAGGTGCCGTTGTCCGGCTGATCGTGCGAGCTGGCGGCTTTCGGACTGCAATGAAACGCTGCGTATATAGCGCCCCGATCCCACCCCGAGCGCAGGTAATATATGCCAGCCTCGGGAAAGGCATAGGACAACTGCCTAGGACTTTCGTTTGCCCGTTCCTCCAATACAGCAAGATATTGCGGGCGATCGAACACGGCGGCGCCGCGGCGCAGGGCGCCGGCGATGTCGTGGCCGGGCCGGCGGGCATCGCTGAACATCGGGTAGAGCCGGTCCGGCGAAAGCGCGGCGAGGAGGTAATCGTACATCCGGCCGATGGCATCCATGAAGCCCGGAGGGGCCTCGGAGCCGTTGCGCCGCAGAAGTTCCGCCACATTCAGCAGGAGACCCGCGCAGGCCATGTGGTAGTTGATGCTCCATTCCCGCTGGACGCCGTCGGCCGTGAACTGGCGTCCCAGGGTCTCGGACAGCAGGCCCGTGGCACGCTCGCGCCAAGCGGCGGCGCGCCGAAATTCGGGGAAAACGATGCCGATCCGCAACAGGCCGTCGGCCTCGACAATCGTCGGGTTGTGATGACTGAATTTTCGGGCGGACGCCGAGATCACCTCCGCCTGATCGTGCACGGCGGCGAGGAACGTCCGCAGGAAAGCCGTGGCGAACGCGGGCGAACGTTTGTACAGCTCGAAGTCCGCGCACCAGTGCCATGCGCGCACGCCGATCCCGAGGCTGTTGTATGCATAGACGGTCCGCTCGGCATCGGCCGGATGCTTGGCAATCCAGTCGCCCGTTAGCTCAATCCAGCCGGCGGCATAGCGGTCGTTCGTGGTCGCGGCAAAAGCGCTCGCCAGAAACGTGTCCCAGTCGAAACGGTGCATGCAGGAAAGCCACGACACGTCGTCCACGGGATTGGCGGACCAGTCGATGTCCGGCCCGTAGTCCTGCGGCGCATAGCCGAGGTCGCGCATATTCGGGCGCGCCAGAAACACATGGCGAAGGAGATCGTCCGCGTGCCGGAGCGTCTCGGCTGGGGCCGGCTTTTCGATTTTGAGCGCGTCATCGATCGGAATCCACACGTTCGTCCGCGCGCGGTAATAGGCCAGAAAGGCTTCAAGCGCGCCCGGCTCGTCGCCCTTCTCGACGCGCGCCTTCACCGCAGCAAGACCGGCCCGATCGAGATCGAGCGCGGCAAAAAGGTTCGCCGGCTGGAGCCGCGCCTCCGGCGTCAGCGCGATTTCCTTCCAATCGTGCGATTTCCGGACTAAAGATTTCATGAGCAGCTCAGCATAGAAAGGCCCCGGGCATTGTCAACCGATTAACCGCAAGAAGCTCTGCCCCTATCCCTTCTTGACGCTGGCTCTTGGCGCAGATAAATTCATGGGCAGTGATAGGATCTGGGTCGCAGGCGGCCATGCCCAACCGTTGAGCAGCGAGGTCTGGTCACTGGCGATTCCCGGCTGGTGGTTCATAGACCCATGAGCGCCAGAACATAAACCTTGACGTAGATACTGCCTGTATATACCCAACTTCGAGTCAGAAACTTGACCTACCCCGATGAAGACTGACAATTTACCTCTTCCAAAAGACGGCGGCTTCAGAAAAACAGGAGGGCGGTCGAAGAAGTTCATTGAACACCCGGGAGCCTGCTGGAATGGCTTAGAATGGCAAGGTACGATGCAGAACCAATTGGCATTATCCAGATATGCAATGCGCTTGCTCGGGCGTGGAGACCCGCGGCACGCGAAAATATGGTTTGTAGGTCTTGAAGACACCACACACTTACGCAACCTGTCTGATCTCAAACGCTTAGGCGAGCGTTCTTACATCACAATGAACGGTTGTGCTGGCACGCACACCTCAGTTTACAGGATAATCAGTAAGATCGTGACAGCCTTACACGACCAAACTCTCGACTCTGCATGGCGGAAATATCATGACACAGAATTGTTCTCGAAAGAAAGCGGAGTGTTTCTAACGAATCTCTATCCTCTCGGAAAACGTATCGAAGCAGAGTGGCCGGAAAATTATCGCCGCTGGTTGCGCATGACGCGCAAGCAATACTATCGTTGCTTGCAGCAAGGAATGTTACCGCGTTTCAAGTATTTAAGGGAGCAACATCGCCGGCATAAGCCACATTTGACCATCTGTTGCGGAAAGAGGCATTGGAAGCACTTTTCTGCCTGTTTTGCCCTCGATGGTGAAAAGTATGAGGACGTTGGTCGCTTTCGATGCTACCGGAGGGCCAAATTTGTAATGACCGAGTTCTTCCGATCAACGCGGATGCCCGACGAATGCATCCGCCACCTTGTGACCTGGCTGAACAAAGAGAAGCTGAACCCGTTCACCCATTAGCCCCCGAACTTCCAGTCTGGTTTGATTTTCTTCAACACCTCGTTGGCCTCGGCCAGATTCGTCGGTGTCTTACCCTTCAGCCGGATCTTCACCGCGAATTCCGGCGTCGCCCCAGCCAGCATCTTGGTCAGTGCCGGCGCGCCTTCATCAACGAAGTCCTGCAACTGGGCCAGATTCAGCGCCACTTCCGAGGTCTCCTTCGCCCCTGTGGGCGTCAGCTTCGGTGGCGAAGTCGGCGTGCCGGGCGCCGGCAACTTCAACTCTCGTGCCGAATCGGCGGTCACCGAAGTGAACTCCGGTCCCGCTGCGCCCCGCACCAGCATCCCTTGGTTCACAATCTCGTTCAGCACTTCAACGAACTGCAAGGTCGGCCACGGCCGCCCTTTCTGTCCCTTCAGTTCCGAGTACAACTTGCCCACCGTTGTCTTCGGCGGTGTTCCGCCCCAAGCCCCTGCCAGCGCCCCCGGCAAGAGGTCCATCGCCCGCAACCGGGTCGGAGGGCATAACAAACTCGCGTCGGGGTCCAGTTGAAGGTCCGAGGGCTTTTCCCCAAGCACGCTGTCATTGCCAAACACCAGCCACAACTCGCCGCGCGCGACCGCCTGGGCCACCGCCTGATGCACCAGCTTGTAGTCGGCATTCGGGATTGGTCGCTTCTCTGGCGGATACCCAGCCTGGGCACTCTCGTCAAAGGCGTGACACCCGTCGAAGAACGCGCATAAGCCCGAAAGCTTCAACGGACTGTCAGCCGTCGGCCAGAGCCCCGCCAGCGCCGCCGGAACCACGGCCGCCGGATGAACCTTGCTCAGCGTTGCCTTCGCCGGGAGCCACACTTCCGCGTAGT
This sequence comes from Lentisphaerota bacterium, assembly GCA_016199105.1. Classification (GTDB taxonomy): domain Bacteria; phylum Verrucomicrobiota; class Kiritimatiellia; order JAAZAB01; family JAAZAB01; genus JACQHI01. The sequence goes on from JACQHI010000092.1 coordinate 3,670, forward strand.
CCGCCCAGTCCACAACCCCCTCGATTGGGCAGTGCCAGAACCAATCTTCGCCGCCCCCCGGCGGCATATACCGCAGCGCCACCAGCCCCCGCCGGACCGCGTCCTCGATCGTATTGATCACCACCTGCCGATTCACCAGCTTCGGCATGTCGGGATACCGCCCGAATGCCCCGTACAGATCCTTAACCCGAATGCTGGGATCGCTTGCCGGCCATTTACTCACCGGTCCGCCCGGCATAAGAGTCTCCGGGTTGATCTTCTCCCGGTAGATCCGCAGGTCCTTCTCGCGAAGCAGAGTCGGGAATAGCGGCTCACTCCCCATCGTGAACTTCTTCTGCTGGGCGTTCCCCGCTGCATCAACGTAGATGACAAGCTCAAAGGAGTTCTTCACGAACGTCAGCGCTTCCTTCTGGGCATCGCGCTCGCGCCGCTTCACCGTCTCTTTCTGATCAGGTTCCAGTTCCTTGAACGCAGCCGAGTTCTTGATGTCGCCCCACGCGATCCATGCTGCAATCGCCTGTTCCGCTTGAATCAATCCCGCTGCGCTGGGGATCACGACCAGCAATACGTTCTGGTTCTGTCGCAAATCGCTCGCCGAAGCGTGCGTCCGCAGGTAATCCAACGCGCTCGCCTTCGGCGCACTCCCCGGCACTCCGGCGAACTCCGCCCCCAGCACAACCAGCCGAAACGTGGCATCGTCCTCCACCTTCTCCGGCGCCGCCGGTAGCAGATGGAAGGAGACGTTTTCCTCCACGCACCCATCTCGCAACGGTCGGCAGTCCTTCACCAGGTCATCGAACTTCGCCCGCGCATTCTTGAGCGCGCTACGCTTATACGTGTCGTGCATCTGGTTCAGGTTCGGCTTCGGCCCCATGCGCCAATAGCGCGGCAACCCGCTTGCCGGGTCCGTGCTCTCGCATTCCGAGAGATACCAGGAGGTCTTCGACCAGTCCAAAAGCCCCGTGTTCAACATCGCCGGGATGTCGCACGTGGCCCCGACAAGCCACCGCAACTCGCCCAGTTCGGCCTGCTCCCCGATAGGCTGCGAGAAGATGAACGCTCCGGCGCAGGCCGCCTCGATCTCCCGCCCGCCGACGGTCGTTGTCTTCTGGGCCAGGAGTGCCCGAGGCAACTCCGTGCGCAGATTCCCCGGCCAGTTTGGCTTGTTCGTTTCGTCCACGGAATTCATGGCATCATTCGCCAGCTTCTCCAGGGCCGGACTCAACGGGTCGCTCGCAGTCGGCCGGGCCAGGAACACCTGCGTACTGATCAACGGCGATTCATCCCACGACTCGGCTTCCCTGAGCGCCATTGCGAAGGTCTGCAGAATCCCGCGCGTCCGCTGGAATTGACGCAGTCCCGCCCACTTCCCAAAAAGCCGGTTCAACAGGTCCGGATGGAACGGGTAGGCGTCCATCATCTCCTTTTTGCTGTCCGGGATTTTCGCCCGGGCCGGTTCCACGGCCTGCATTCGATGCCAAAACGCCGTCACATGCTTATCGCAAGCCGCCGCGCCGCTCGGGAAGTCTTCGAACATCCGGCGCCGCAGCAACTCCGCGAAGTCACCCTTGTCCACAGGCGTTTGCACGTCCGCCTGCCGGTTTAGCCCCCCGTTGCACCGAGCCAGGATCTCCGTTCCCGTCTCATCCCGCTTTGCCGGATCGGTCGCCAGCAGTGAAACCACCAGGCATGACTTCTTCGATGCCACAGCGGCCTGGGAAAGCGTCTGGAAAAAGTTTTTCAGCCGGTCATACCACACCGGCCCCTTGTCCTGTCGCACGTTATCCGGATCGGGCGACGCCGCCCCGTGCGCCCACATCAGAAACTCGTCCAGGAGAATCAGCGCTCCGACACCCTCTTTCTCGACTTCCTCGAAGACTTCCTCCCACAGCGACTGTGCCGGCGGTTCGTAGTAGTCCGGCTCGTCTTCGTCGCGCTTGAGGAGCTCAATGCCATTCTTACCCAGAAGCTGCCATGCAATCAGATTCCATGGCATTCGGAAGTGTCGGCCCTCACCAGCGGGCGACTTAACCAGTCCGCCGCCTTTCCAGTCCACCCGGTCGAATGACACCGCCGCGAGCCGCGCGGGGGGCGCAGCGGTCATCTTTGCCGCCGCCAGAATTTCGGCCACCGCCGGATGCTGTTTCGGCAACTTCATCCCCAGCGAACATAGGTAGTACGCCGTCCCCAGCGCGTGCGTCTTGCCACCGCCGA
>JACQHI010000093.1 GCA_016199105.1 Lentisphaerota bacterium
CGCCGAGCCGTCCGCTCCGATTTATGGCGCGTCCCGCCATGGTGGGATGCACCCCGCTACAGAGCGGTGCAAGTTCGGCGTTTATCCCGCGTTGCGCGGGACTTGCCCCGCTCTGTGGCGGGGAACGCGCCCTACCCAATGTGCCAACTCATTTTCGCGTATTTCGCGTCCGCCGCGGATAGTTAAAAGTGATTTCAGATAGCGGAGTAGAGACACATGAACAACCTTCTTTTATTGAGACCGTTGCCGCTCCTGCTGGCGTTGATGCTCCATGCGGGAACGACGACCACCCTCGCCGACTCCCCGCCCCCGCCGGTTTCCGGCGCCACCACCTCCGTTTTCATCAATTCCGGAACGAACACCAGCAACAAGGAGAAAGCCATGAAAGAAACGCGCAGCGGCGACTGGAGCCCCACCCTGACCCCGGACGAACAGAAGACCATTTTCGCCATCGCCCACGACACCCTGGCGTGGTGCGTCAAACCGGGAAAAACCAATTTCAACTGGGCCGCCTACACGCTCACGCCCAAGCTCATGGAAAGCCTGGGCACGTTCGTCACCCTGAAAAGCCACGGCGCCCTGCGCGGCTGCATCGGGTCCCTGCAAGCCCATGAGGCGCTGTATCTCTCGGTGCATCACAACGCCATCAATGCGGCCTTGAACGATCACCGGTTCACACCCCTCCAAGCCTCCGAACTGGCCTCGCTCGAAGTGGATGTCTCGCTCCTGAGCCCCATGCGCGACATACCGTCACCGGACGAGTTCAAGCTGGGCCGGCAGGGCATCGTGATGGAAAAGGACGGCGCGAGCGCGGTGTATCTGCCGGAAGTGGCCCCGGAACAGGGCTGGACCCGGGAAGAAACCCTTACCTCCCTCAGCCGTAAAGCGGGGCTGCCCGGCAACGCCTGGAAACAAGGCGCGCACTTCAAGGTATTCGAAAGCGTGGTGCTCTCCGAAGACTGACCGCCACAAACAGGGACGCTTCGCGCAGGAGCATCATGAGTCTCGGCGATACGACGGGGGCTTCGGGTTAAGCCAGTCCACCAGAGGCTGGCGCAGCGCGCCGGCGAACCAGAAGCAGCCCTGCGGACTGTAATGCCCGAACACCTGGGCGCCCGCCCGGGCGATATAATGGCGCGAGAGGTAATCGTCAACCGAGAGTTTGAAGTACTTGTATTCCGTCGCGGCCTTTTCGAGGAAGTCCACCGTCGTGAAGCGTTTCCGGTCGAGATACGCGAGCAGGTCCCGGTCAAAGCGCTTGCCCGTCCGGATGTAGGTCTTCACCGCCGGGGTATCGTAGCTAAGCAGGATCATCAGCTTGCGCTTGTTTTTTTTCGCCCATATGGAGAGGATATCGAGAACAAACATGGTGGAACGGAGCCCGTATGCGACATGCAATTTCTTCGCGTCGTTCACGCGCTTCTTCGGATTGCGCAAATCCACCTTCACCCGGAAGGCCTCGGCGATCCGCTCCAACTCGTCCACGCGCGCCTCGCCGCCCTGCGTCAGGGTGAAAAGATGCACGGCAGGGTCGTCCTTGAACGCCTCGGTGAACGCCCGGCGGTCGGCCAGTTTGCGCAGGTCTTCGGTCGTCCGGCACAATCCCGGGAGTTCGACGAACCGGCCCCGCTCCAGGTCATAACGCACATGGGCCCACGGGAAACCGTGGATGGGATAGGCGTTCTTGCCGCCGCCGCGGGCAAGCGCCTTGTGCACCCATGCCACGCGAATCCAGCGGGCGGCGTCGATGTTGCGGAAATGGTCGTCATCCCAGATGTTCAGGACGATATATTCGGCGCCGAGGTCGCTGACCTCCGTGCGCATGGCGCGGCGATAGGCCTGGTAAACGCCGTACCCGCCGACCCCGAAGTTCCGCAGGGGCTCGCGAAGATGGGCCGCCAGGATTTCCTGCCATGTTTCGCCGTCGCTGACCTGGGCGCACTGGGTATAGCTGTTGCCGTAGGTATTGATGCGGCAGGGCTGGTCGGCGTAGTTGACCATCTGGCGGTGCCCGCCGTGGGACTCATACGTGTAGGCCGAGAGCGTCCCGAAATTGCCGTCCCGGAAGATGTAATCCTTGAGGACATATCCCAGCACGGGATCGAACTGGACGAAGGACGGTTTCGGCGAATCCAGCAGCCGTTCCATTTCCTCCGGATAATAGGCCGCCGTCGTCAACAGATGTTTGACATCGCGCAACGTGGACATGAATGAGCCTCCCGGGTATTCCGTATTCCTTGGCAACGGCGTTAAAGACGCGCATCATTACGCCAATGCGCAGTCCGGCTCAAGCCCGATTTGAAAGAATCAGAAGACGAGAACGCGGAGGAGAACGAGGACGAGAGGCGATTTCCATCATCCGTTTCGACTGGTGTCGAGTTACTTGTAGCGGCCGCCGACCGGAATGGCGCCGGGCCAGCCCCACCCGATCTGCCAGACGATCGTCGTGCCGGACACCGACCGGACATACCAGTAGCCCGTATTGCTGTCGAACACCGCCAGATCGCTGACGCCGTCGCCGTCATAGTCGCCGGGCACCGGCACCGCGCCGGGCCAGCCCCATCCGATCTGCCAGGCAATCGTCGTCCCGGAGACGGACCGGACATACCAGTAGCCGGTGTTTCCGTCGAACACCGCCAGGTCGCTGACGCCGTCGCCGTCATAATCGCCGGGCACCGAAATGGCGCCGGGCCAGCCCCACCCGATCTGCCAGGCAATCGCCGCGCCAGCCACCGACCGGACATACCAGTAGCCGGTATAGCTGTCGAACACCGCCAGGTCGCATAAGCCGTCACCGTCAAAGTCGCCCGAAACCGGCACCGCGCCGGGCCAGCCCCACCCGATCTGCCAG
>JACQHI010000094.1 GCA_016199105.1 Lentisphaerota bacterium
CGAAACCGCCCTACCCAAACAATGTTCATTCGGTTATGCACATTCATGGCCGCGAAAAACACAAATGGAACGATACCAAATCCGACCTCCATGGACAGCTCATTCTTTGTCCGGATAATATTTTGATCGTTTTTTTCGCCGGCCCGTGTTTAATTTCGCGCCTGGCCGTAGAGCCGGTTTCATATCGGCTATAGCCGACATAAAGTCGGCTCTACTGCGAGGAACACGTCTCCGAAGTTACGAACCAGCACACTCAAGGAGAGATTCTCATGCCGAAAATCGCATATCTGGGCGCAGGAAGCACCGTGTTCGCCAAAACCGTTCTTGGCGATTGCATGTGCTCGGAGGCCCTGAAGGGCTCGGAAGTCGCGCTTTACGACATTGACGCGGAACGCCTGAAGGATTCCGAGAAGATGGTCCGGAACCTGAACCGCACGCTCAAGAGCGGCATGACGATCGAGGCCTACCTGGGCGTTCCGCAGCGGAAGGCCGCCCTGCGCGGCGCCGATTACGTGGTCAACAGCATCCAGGTGGGCGGGTACAAACCGTCCACGGTCATCGACTTCGAAATCCCCAAAAAATACGGCCTCCGGCAGACCATCGCCGACACCCTCGGCATCGGCGGCATTTTCCGCGCGCTCCGCACCCTGCCCGTCATGCTCGGTTTCGCCCGGGACATGGAAGCGGTCTGCCCGGACGCGCTGTTCCTGAACTACACCAACCCCATGTCCATGCTGGTGATGGGCATGAGCCGCGGCTCGGGCATCCGCACGGTGGGCCTCTGCCACAGCGTCCAGGTCTGCGCCGGCAGCCTGTTGGGTCCGCTGGGGATCAAGCCCGAAAAGCTCCAGTGGAAGGTGGCCGGCATCAACCACCAGGGCTGGCTGCTCGAGCTCCGGGACGGCGACCGCGACCTGTATCCGGAGATCAAGGCCGCCTGCCGGAAAGGCATGAAAGACGGCACGCTCAAGAACAATCTCGTGCGCCTCGAAATCATGCTGCGGTTCGGTTATTACCTCACCGAATCCAGCGAGCATTCCGCCGAATACACGCCCTGGTTCATCAAGAGCCGGTATCCGGAGCTGATCGAACAGTTTAATATCCCGCTCGACGAATACCCGCGCCGCTGCGAAGCCCAGATCGCCAAATGGGAAAAAATGCGGGGTGAACTGGTCACCGACAAACCCCTGCAACATTTCCGCTCCTCCGAATACTGCTCGTCCATCATGGAGGCCATCGAGACCAACGTGCCCTTCAAGTTCGGGGGCAACGTGATGAACACAGGCCTCATCGCCAATCTGCCGGCCAAGGCCTGCGTGGAGGTGCCGTGCATCGCCGACCGCACGGGCATCACCCCGACATACGTGGGCGACCTGCCTGAGCAATGCGCCGCGCTGAACCGCACCAACGTCAATGTTCAGATTCTGACCGTGGAAGCCCTGCTCACCGGGAAAAAGGACCTGGTGTATCAGGCGGCCATGCTGGATCCGCACACGGCCGCGGAACTGTCCATCGCCGACATCATCCGCCTGTGCGACGACTTGTTCGCCGCGCACGGCAAAATGATTCCGCGCCTGAAGTAATTTTTTCCAGGAAAAAATTACTTGGCGTAAAACCATTCCACGGGGATGATTTTCAGGCGGATATCGCTTTCGCCGCCCATGCCCTTGGGCTGGTAATAATACGTCACCAGGGCTTCGTTCCCGACGAACGTCGCGGCCGCATACGCGGCGCTGCCCTCCGGAACCACCTCGATATTCCTGATATTTTCCCACGTGGCGCCCTCGTCCTTCGATATGGCTGACGACAGCGGCGTGCGGCGGCCCTGGTGGCTGAGCTCGGGCTCGTAGTTGTGGTTCCAGATCAGCAGGAGCTCGCCCGTGGAAGGGATTCGCTTGACCAGCGGCGGGGAGGCCGGCGCCTTGAGCCCGGTCGTTTCCGGTTCCGACCACGTCTCGCCGCCATCGGTGGATTTCGCGCGATAGATCGCGCCCATCGAGGTGCGGATGAGGGCCAGGAGGCTGCCATCCTTCAACTCGAGCATGGACGGCTCCTCGGCGCCGCGTTTCGGCATGTCGATCCGGTTCTTGCTGATGTTCCAGGTCTTGCCGCTGTCATCGGAATAGTAGCAGAAGGCCAGACAGTGCTCGCCCTTCTCCCAGATCACGGGGGTGTTGAACGCCGGCAGGACGATGCGGCCGGACTTGAGCTGGAAAATATGGTCGTTGTTGATGTTGTTGAAGCCCGGCAACTGCTCGATTTTCTCCGGCGCGGTCCAGCTTTCGCAGTCGTTCGTGGAGCGCTTCTGGTAAATGACGCGCTCCCGGGCCGAGTTCCAGACGGTGAACAGAAAAATGACTTCGCCGGACGGCAGCCGGAGCAGGTTCGGATGCTTGACGTTCTCCACCCCGATGTTGTCCTGGATCGTGAACGTCTCGCTCCAGGTCCGGCCCTTGTCGGCGGACACCTTGCCGGAAATCCTGCACGGCGCTTTGTCGCTGTGGGTGACGGCATAGCGGTTTTTTTTGACGGCCGTGGGGCCGGTGACGTAATACTCCGACCAAACCAGCATCAGGCGTCCGTCCTTGAGCGAAAAAATCAACTGGTGGTCGTGGCGGGGATGATCCGGCGACCACGGCACGATATCCAGCGTGATGATCCCGTCCTTGTCCGGCTGCGCCGGACCGCCCGCC
>JACQHI010000111.1 GCA_016199105.1 Lentisphaerota bacterium
CATAGGAAGAGCCCGATTGCCCTCCCACGGCCCTCATGACGGAGTTGACATCTCCAACGAATGTCCGGCTAATCAAGAAGATGCTGCCGCCGGCGCCGCCGCCCGAGTAGCCCGTGCCCGTATTGCCTCCGCTCGCGACCAATGTTCCGTGATTCTCAATGGTTCCCGTCGCGCGAATGCGCACGACACCTCCGCCTATCCCTCCGTATTCGCCCGCATCATGCCCGCCGGAACTGCCGGCATCCACCGGCATATTGGATGACCCATATTCAATCCCCGGATAATACGATCCGCCCCCATGTCCCCCCAAGGCGCCATGGCCCGCGCCGCCACGCCAGTATGCCGTCCCCGGACCGCTCCCCCATCCGGCGGGAGACGTATTAGTCGGATAATATCCTCTGGAATTGGCGTTAAACCCGGCATTCGATTCCACCAGGAGATCCCGCATGGTGAACAAAGGAGCGCCTCCCTGATACCGCTCGCAATAGGGATACACCCAGGACCCCGTTCCCACAACCATCGCGCCCGTCACGCTCACCCACGCTCCGTAATTGGTCGCCGGATCGTTCGTCGCCGCGCTATAGACATATAACTGGGATGTATTCGTCAAAATCAAATCGCCGCCGCATCGCAGGTCCGATCCGAAATTCGTTCCGGCAATCATCATGAGACCGCCGTTATTCAGCGTCAAATTGCCGCCCACGCGAACCACGCCATCGCTCAGCTTCAACCGATTCAATAGCGCGTAGGTGCCCACGATGCTGCAATCGTTCGTCACCGTCAACTGGAACGCCGTGGTCGGAAACGTCAGCAGGCCGTTGGTAATGGTCAGGTTCTCCACCGACCAACCGGCGAAGTTCGTCACCATCCATTGTCCGGCATGCCGGAACACATTCGTCAGAAAATAATTGTCCGGAAAATACAGCGTACCGGCTTCGCCGATGCCCCACTTACCAAAGGCGAAACCACCCGGCGCCCAAAATTTGAGCGCCGGCATGAACAGGGCTGACTGCGCCGTCGTGTTATAGATCACCGCAATGCGCCCGCCGCCGCCGCCCTGCGCATACGAACTGCCTTCGTTGCCCGATGCGGCCGAAACCAGACCCGCTCCCTGGATGGTATTGCACAGGATGTAAATGCCGCCGCCTGACCCGCAGGAACTGTAAGCCGTACCCGCCCCGCCGTTCGCCGTCAACGTTCCATTCACCGTAACATCTCCCGTCGCCTCGATACGAATGGCGCCGCCTCCGTTTCCACCCAAATAACCCGAAGAACTGCTGCCGCCGCCGCTTCCCGCCTGCAACGGCATTTCCGCACTGCCATAAACGATGCCGTTGGTCGCCGTCACCGACATGCCAAACCCGCCATAGCCGCCGCCGCCATAAGACTGCTGCCCCCCACCGGGACCCCAACCGGGCGACACATTGCCTCCCAAGTACCCCAGGCCATTGGCCGAAAATCCACCGCCCGCCGCCACCACCAAATTGGACATCCTGAAGAGCGGCGAGCCGCCGTTGGTCGGATTGGAATACGGATAGATCCAGGCACCACTGCCCGTATAAAGAAGACCCGTCACGCCAATCAACGCGCCATAATCGGGCGTGCCGCTGTTGGTGACGCCGCTGTAAAGAAGCAATCGCCCGCTATAAAACATCAAATTGCCGCCCACCGTCGCGCCCAGAATATTGGTCGAAGCCCCCGAGAACGTCAGCCACGCCGCATTGGTCATGACGAGGCTTCCCCCCACATTGACGATGGCATTCAACGTATCCAAACGTCCGGCCAAATATTGATACCCACCCGCTCCGATCAGCGTCAGATCGTTGGTAATCGTTAAACTGAATCCAGAGCTGTTCAGGCGAATCCAGGCGTTGCTCAGCACCAGGCTGTCCAGGGAAATCGCGGTCAGCCCCGGCACGAGCCATTGTCCCTTGTGCGTCATCGGCGACGTAAAGAACCGGTTGTCGGGAAAATACAACGTGCCCAGATCGCCTCCGCTCCCCCAGGTTTCATACGTGGCGCCATGCGCCCCGCCTCCCGCCGTAAACTGGATCGTCGGCAACGGGATGGTGTCCTGCGCCGCCGGACTATAATTCACGGAAATGCGTCCTCCTCCGCCGCCGTAACCCGGATAGTCGTAGGCGGATGAAGAACCGCCGTTGGCGGACACGACGCCGTTCGAGCCCGCGATAACGTTGCACGTGATGTAAATGCTGCCGCCCGAACCGCCGCCGCCGCGAGTGCCGGTATTGCCGCCAAGGGCGCTGATGGCCCCATTCACCGTCACCGTTCCCGTCGCCACAATACGCACCGCCCCACCCCCTGACCCACCGCTCGACCACGGCGTCCCTGATCCACCGCTGCCGGGATCCACCGGCGCATTGGAACTGCCATACGATGGCCCACTGTAGCCGCCCCAGCCGCCGTAACCGGCGCCACCGCCGCTGTAAATGCCCCGGCCCGGACCCGTGCCCTCCAGAGCGCCCCTGACGCCATTATATCCTTTCGAATTGACGTTGATGCTTCCGCCGACATCAATCGTCAGGTTCGAACAACTCAAATACACGCGATTCGTCATGATGTTGGTCGTGGCGATCCCTGCGCACGTCATCGTGCCGCCGTTCTGAATGGTGACGGTGACGGCTTGAACATAGGTGTACCAGTTTGAAAAGGTCAGCGTCTTGTTGATGGTGAGAGAGGCGAGGGCCGGCGTGAAATTGGTGAGCGCCACGTTGGCGGCGGCGTTGGTGATCACCACGTCATCCCCCGCCTGCGGCACGGTTCCGCCCCAGTTGGCCGCCTGAAACCAGTCGCCCGCTCCGACAATCCACGTGCGAGTGGCCGCGTGAGACGAACCCGCCACTCCCAACAAGCCCAAGGCAATCAGGCCCGCCAGGATTTTATGAATCATGCGGTTCATAAGTCACCAATCTCTTTGCAAGGGATAATACCGCCTTTTGACGATCCTATTCAATACTTTTGTCCCGTATTATCGGCAGGCACAAGGCAATGAAAGGCAAGTACTAACGATAACTCACAACATCCGGCCGTGTTCCATGCGAAGGCGGCGGTGGGCAAATTCGGCGGCGTAGGCATCGTGGGTGACGAGTAAAACGGCGCCGCCTCCGGCGGCAAAATCCTTCATGGCTTGCAGCACCGCCTCGGCATTTTTCCGATCCAGGTTTCCGGTGGGCTCATCGGCCAGAAGCAGCGCCGGCCGGTTCAGAAGCGCACGCGCAAGCGCGGTCCGCTGGCGTTCCCCCACACTCAAGGCTTCCGGCAAATGATCCCGCCGATGCGACAGGCCGAATTGTTCCATCAGTTCCAGCGCTCTGGGATCGGCTTGCGCGTCCGATACGGCCAGGGCCGAAAGCCGTATATTATCCTCCACATTCAAATACGGCAGAAGATGAAATTGCTGGAAAACGAAACCCACATGGCCGGCCCGAAATCGCGAACGTTGTTCGGGAGTCAAAACATAGGGGTTCTGCCCATTCAATTCGACCTGTCCGGACGTCGGACGCAACAGGGCGCCGGCCGCGAGAAGAAGCGTGGTTTTTCCGGATCCGCTCGCGCCCTGCACCGCCACGAATTCGCCGCCGGCCACAGTCAAAGAAACATCGCCAAGCGCTTCCACCGGCCCGGACGGACCCGCAAACACCTTGCCGAGTTGAGTAATCCGCAGCACGATGGATGCTTCCAACGAAGCATCCATGTTTGTTGTATGGTCACGCATGGCGTTCACCTGCAGTCCATCAGAAGATTAAGGGGGCATTTCGGCCCTTCCCTTAATCTTTCCTTCGTCTTTCCCTTCGTCTCTCTTTTTTTCAGCTCCCCGCCCTTACCACCAGCCCATCACGCCTCCCGTAAGATATCCGCCGGATGCTGTTGGGCGGCAATCTGGGCCGGTATCCAACTGGCCACCATGCTC
>JACQHI010000106.1 GCA_016199105.1 Lentisphaerota bacterium
CGTGCCGTTCATCCCATCCGACTTCTCGGTTCGCGAAGTCGCTGAGCGGATCTTGCGCGAGTTTAACGTCCGCCTGCCGGAGATCGCATCCGCCCAGGACCTGGTCCGGCTCGTGCTGAACCATCGCGCCAAAAAGTGGCCGCAAATCACCTATCCGCACGCGCTGTGGCCGACCCCAATGTAAAACCCATGAACACACCTGTCTATCTCAAGGAAACCGATAACGAGCCGATGCCTGACGACCCGGTCTCATACCTGCTCACCGGCGACGGACTTTACATCAACCGGAGAACGCCGCTTTTCAGCGCCAGCGTGCCGTGCAGCCGCCCCCGGGAGTTTGCGGGGCACGCGGCGGCGCTGGACTGGAAACAGCCGATCCCGCAAGAGCCGGCTGAAAAAGTCGTCGGGTTTTTTCACATGATAAACCTTCGGCATACGGGCGCGGAAGCGGTTGTTCTGCTGGGCTGGACCCCGGAGCGTGGCTACGAGGTGATCGTGCCGGAACAGACGTCCATCATTGCGCGCCATGCCTTCGGACCTCCGTCGCCGGTGAAAGTTCGCTATGAAATTCCGGCCCTGCCGGCCGGAATGCTCCTCGTCGGTGACATTCACAGCCATGCCTACCTGGAAGCATTCGAGAGCCACACGGACTCCTGGGATATGCGGCACAGGGCGGGCCTGCACCTCGTGGTGGGCCGGCTTGACGTGCCCGCGGAGCCGCCGGACTTCTTTGCGGTCGTTATGGTTGACAACTACCGGCTTGTCGTGGAACACCCACTCTCGCTGTTTACGGACTACAAGCACCGTTGCACCGACATTCCTGAAGACTGGTTTTCGCGAGTTCGCGTGCAGGAAGTCCCTATTTACTCATTTTACAATCCCGCGGCGGACGCCGACACTTGGAAAGGGGGTTGGGTTCATGAAGGCTGACCTGCCCGAGCTGCTTCAACCTCAACTGCCGCCTGACGGCCTGACGATAAAGATCATAGGCCTCGGTGGAGTCGGGGAGAAGGTCGCTCGTTATGGCTGCATGCAATGGGCTAATCTAAACGCGCCCTGCCGAGTGGTGCTGATAGATTTTGATTCGTTCGAACCCTCAAATGCATCGAGAATGGGCTTCAGTCGTCCGGGCCCAAAAGCCAGCGTGGTTCGACAGGACCTTCTGCCTTTTGTGGCCAATTCACAGCTTACTCTTCTTGAAATTGAGCAATATTTGACCAAGGAGAATGCCGGACGACTGGTTAAAAATAACGACGTAATTTTCTGTTGTGTAGACAACCATCAGTCGAGAAAGATTCTCACCGACCATGTCCGCACCTTGCACAACTGCGTTGTCATTTCAGGCGGCAACGACGGCGTGGAAATCCGCGACGGCAAGCAGAGGCGGGGCACATTTGGCACCGTGCAAATCTGGATCAGGCAGAACGGCGTGGACCTGACCCCGGACCTCGCCCGCTATCACCCCGAGATCGCCTCACCCGCGGACCGCCACCCGAACGACAAATCCTGTTCCGAGCTGATGACGAGCGTGCCTCAGCTCGTCCTTACCAACCTGGCCGTGGCAAGCGCCATGCTGAACGCCTTCTACCTGCTTCTGTGCAATGCCCTTCATTATTCGGAATTGGTTCTGGAAATTGCAGAAGGTCGTATGCAGCCCGTGCTCCCGATCCGACTCCTGAGCAACCCATGACGACAAGCCTGTCAGTCTTGCAAGAGCGTCTGTTGTTCCACCCGATCGCGAAAGCTGCGCAAAAGCTCAACTTCGGTCAATGGGTGGCAATAGCATCGGCCTTGGTCTCGACGGCGCTGGTAACAGTGTTCTTTTGGAGGTCGTCGCGGTCTGGATTTCCTGCGTGGCGATCAGCGTACTGTTGCTCAGCCGTGATCCGATGATACAAGCTTATTACCGCTGGTTGCTTCGGCATTGACCTCTCCGTCAGCCGCCGGAGTACGGAGGGGCGTCGGGATCGTCTTCCCTCTTGGGCCAGGGGCGACGCCGGCCCCGGTCTTCCAGCGAGACGCCCGGCAGCTCGATGCGCATCGTCGTGGAGAAATGATCGGCCTCCCGCATCCGCTTGCGTTGCACGGCATAATCCACGGGCGGCGCGTTGAGCATGTCCGCGTATTCCTGAAGAGAGCGGATCTCGCGGCGAAGCGTTTCGTCGGTGGGAATCTCCATATCCAGCAACTGTCGAATCGCCTCATCGAGGACCGTACGCGCCTTGGCCCGGTCGCCCCGATCGGCCAACTCGATAGCCTGGCGCCGCGCCCGGGCGGACATCTGCCGCCCGACGCATGCCATGACAAAGGCGTGCGGGGTCTTTTCCGACCGGCCGTCTTGGCCGGCGAACGTGACCGCCACCGGGAGCCGGTCCACCCGTGACGCAACGGCATCGTCGGTGATCTCGGAATAACGAGCCTCGACCGCGCAAACCTCCGCTGGGCCATGTTGGCGGACGGAGTCCACATCGAGACGAAGAACCAGCAGACGTTCCTCGGAAGCGTATGCGTCCCCAACCTGGTAGATCGCCGCACCCCCATCCGGCCGGGTCACGTGAGGGGTCAACTGTTCCCGAATCCGCGCGCCCGCCGCGGGCGCGACACGCACCTCGATATTCTGCGCGCACAGGGACAACAGACCCTCCAGTTCCTCCATGAACTTGGCAGGCATGGCATCCGCCGATTCGATGAAATAGAAGCGCCCATCGGCCCGAGCGGCAATCGTGCTGAGCAGATCCTCGTTGAAGTCGCGGCCGAATCCGAAGGTCGTCGTGGCGATGCCCTCCTTCCGGGCGGCTTCGCCGATCCGGTACAGAAGCGAATTGTCGCAGATGCCCCGATTGGCCATGCCGTCGGTCAACAGATACACCCGGTTGATCGGGTACCCGGCGGCGCCGACGCGCACGAGATCGATCGCCTTCAGCCAGCCCGCGCTGAGATTGGTGCCGCCGGAACACTCAATCTGGTCCACCCGCCGGTTCAGGGCGTTGCGGTCCAGCACCGGCTCGCGCTCGCAGATTATTCGGGCAACGTCGCTGTAGGCGACCAACGAGAGCGTGTCGCTCGACGCGAGGTGCCGGATGATCTGTTTGATTGTCTCCTTGGTCCGCAGGAGCTTCTCCCCGTGCATGGAGGTGCTGCTGTCGATCGCCAGCCCCAGATTGGCCGGCTTGCGTTTGGCGCTCGACAGGCCAGGCGACTTCACGCGCACCAGCAGGGTCAGCACGTGGTCTTGGTTGACGGCCAGTTGCCTATAGTCGGTGAGACAGGCGGTCTCCATGGTTTGTTCGTCCTTCATGATTCCGAAATCCATATTCCGTCATCGTCCTGAAGCAAAAAGTCCGCCAGTGTGCAGGCCCTTATGTTCCGAGTCTCGTACACGGCTTGATTGACAACGAGCAGCCTGCCCTTCGGGAAGACCCGGCCGAACCAGGCGAACTCCAAGGGAGTTGTTTTCCCCAGTTTGACCTCCGTGAACCGGTTGGCCTCCAGCACAAAATCAAGTTCATGCTCGTCGCTTCGCCAGTGGGACATCTCCTCCGGAAACTCCGTCCCCCGGATTGCGGCCCGGCGCCATAACTCCTGAGCCACAGCCCATTCATACCAAACAGCCTTGGCCTCGGAAGGAAGTCGGACGAAGTCTTCAACCGTCCGGATCGTGGCCGGATGCCAGGCGAGCGCCGCCAGGGTGTTGCAGAAATGATATTTGCAGGGCTTTCGCCGAATCTTCACGCTCCGCGATGCATCCCAGGCAAAACTTGAGGACACACACATCAAGTCGGAAAGCAGCCCCACGTACCCGGCCGCCACCGTGTTGTTGGCCAGCCCCGCATCCCGCGCAAGCTTCGCCTGTCCCAGCGGAGTTCCCCCGTGCCGGATCACGCATTCCATCACCGCCAAAAGCGATGACCGGAGCCGTCCCGTATAGGCGCACTCCCCGTATATCCAATCCTTCACGGCTTCGATGACGTACTCCGGCAGCCGGCCCCGCGCGATGTGAGCGCAGGCGATCGGCGACCCGCCGGTGAGCAGGTAGGCGTCGAGGGCGTGTTCGCCCAGCGCATCGCCACACACCCTGAGAAACTCGCGGTACGATAGCGGACCGAACAAATAAGCCGACCGGTCAAGGCGCCCTTTCCTCCCCGGCAGACGCTCAATACCGTGCCGCAAATCGGCCGCCTTGGAACCGGTGGTGACAACCAGAACGTCCCTCAACTCGCCCCCGTCCGACAGTCTCTTCAAGCCTTTCTGCCAATCGTTCACGGCCGTGATCTCGTCAACAAAGAGTCGCCGCACCGGAGCGTCCCGTCTGAAGAGCGACAACAGTTCGAGGATGGACTCGGTCAGCCCGTGGGCGTCCACGATGTCATCGCCGTTCAGATAGAAAGCGGTGCCGGGTCCGAAATCCTTCACCGTCAGCAGCAGTTGCTGTTCGATCCATGTGCTTTTCCCGTATTGCCGAGGGCCCCGGATTACGATGATACCGGGTTCCGTGGGCAAGCGATCAAGGCCGAAATCCACCTGAAACTGGAACGGAACCCGCTTCAGATCTTCGACGTGCGGCAGAAGGCCTTCATTTTCCGCGATGCCGACGGACAATCGCCGATTGATTTCAATAACGTTCACGGCGTTAATCTATCTAACGGCTCAAACGTTAGCAAGCCCGAAAGAAGCAGTCCAGCCCAGACTGGACGAACGCGATCCAAGCGTTTACAGTGACGGTCTATTGGCATGGTTCACGGTTCCTGGATTGCAGATGCATTGAATTTCCGGTCAGGAGCAGGTTATGATGCGCGGCGCTCTTGTGAATATTTTGCTGGTCGGGCTTTTCGGCCTGACGGTCTATTTCCGGCACCAGGCGTTGGTGTTCCGCGAGAAATTGGCCGCTGTCGAAGCGCAAGCCCGGCAGACGCTTGAACCGCTCCGGACCGGAATCGTCACGGCGCGGGCCGCGACAATCGCGCATACCCCGGCGCCGGCCGGGGTCGAAACGCCGAGCCCCGCCGCCGAGCGCGCGGTGGCGGAGCGGGACGCCCTGATCCGCCAACTGGAAGGCGCCGTCCGGGAAAGAGACGCGCTCCTGCTCTCGCTCCAGCAGACGGCCACCAATCGTCCCGCGGACTCCCCGCGGCGCCAGCGCGGTCCGCAGGCCTGGCTGGACGAGTTGCGGCAGAATAATCCCCAGCAATACGCGGCGATCACGAATCGACGGGAACAGGTGCGACAGGCCGCGCAAACCTCCCTGGCCGAAAAAGCGGACTATTTCCGCGCTCGCGACCTTTCCGACATGAGCGAGGAGGACCAGCTTGCCTACCGGCGGATGACCCAGTTGCTCGACGACACCGCACGGCTGACCGAACAACTGCGAATCGAATTGCCATCGGACGATCGCCGGGCCGTCATGCAGACCCTGCGCGAGAACATGCGCGAGCTCAACCCCCTCCTGGAGTTCGAACGGTCGAGGGAATGGTACAGCCTGGGCCTTCAGTTGGGGTATCAAGAGGACGAGGCGGTGGCGTTCGGGGACTATGTCAACAAGATCATCGACCTGACGTCCATGCAATCGATTTGGGGCATGCGCGCGGGCGCGGGCGGCTTCCGCGGCATGTCCAATGCCGCCGCGGCCTCCCCCGCCCCGCCGGCTCGGTGAGACATTCGAGCAAAGTCGTCTCACGCAAAGCCGCCAGGGCGCAAAGAACTCTCTTTGATCTCTTCATGCCCTTTGCGATCTTCTGTTATAAACTCTGCAACGGCTCAAGAATGAC
>JACQHI010000095.1 GCA_016199105.1 Lentisphaerota bacterium
GCTGCTGTGCGGCGACGACGACACGCTTTATCTGGGCTGTCGGGCGGCGAATCATGACGACGTCGTCCTTTACGAAAAGCCGGCGGACGGCGACTGGCGTCAACTTCCAACGCCCCTCATGAAACGGACGGCCCATTTGACCGGCTACGGAGGCTATAACCCGGCGCTGGCCTGGGGTCCGGGCTGCCGCCGCCTGCATTTTGCCTGCGACGTTTACGAGGGAACCGGCTGGACGCCTGGCGCCAATACGCTGGGCACGAACCAGGCCGTGGTCTATGCGGCCAGCGACGATCGCGGACGCACCTGGCGGCATGCCGACGGCTCCCCGATCCAGGGCCTGCCCTATCCCGCCTCTCTCGACAACCTCGCCTCGAACTGCCGGCCGCGCGAACAGGAGAAACCCGCGCCCGTCCTGCGTTTATGCGGACTCGTCGCCGATGAAAACGATCGCCCGCTCGTGTATTACACCTCGGACGAGCCGGAACGCGGGAAGGCGCATCTCGCGAGCCTTGATGCCGACGGTCGCTGGACGGAATTGGGATTGGCGGAGGCGCTGGCCACGTATGCGCCCGACTGGGGTGCCATCAACTTCCGAGGTGTCCTGAGCCGGACGGCCGGCCGTGTGCTCCATCTCTGTTTGCGCCTCGCGCCGCTGGCCGACTTCGGCGTGCCGGGCGCCTTGAAGCTCAGGATGGAGGCCACCCGCGTGGTCTGGGCGGAATCTTCCGACGCCGGATGTTCCTTCCGTTTCCGGGAGATCTCCGAACCGGCCACGGTGCAGCAAGGGTTCGCAAGGGGCCAGTCGCATAGGGGAACGTCAGCCAAGAATGGCCGACTTACACCTTCGGTCACCGGCCCCTTGCATGGGTTCAACCTGGAACGCTCCACCGGCCAGAATGAGGTTGCAGCGGGCCGGACACCGGCGGCGCTATATTACACCGGCCTGAACCGGTATCCCGCCAAAGGCGAAGTGATCCACAACTCGCTTTTCTGCGTGATGGAGTGAGGACTCATCGAAGGGTGCACCCGAGAGGAGTTGAACCTCCACGGCCTTGCGGCCACTAGAACCTGAATCTAGCGTGTATGCCAGTTTCACCACGGGTGCGTAAAGAGCAGATGCGAAATATAGCCGGCCGCCGGAAAATGTCAACCGATCACGGACCCGCCGGAGCGCGACGTTGCCTTTCCTCCTCCAGCGGAATGATTTCCCATGGCTTTTCAGGGGGCCCTGCCCCGTCTATCACCTCGATTTTTCCGGACGGGCCTTCTCCCAGGCGCAGCCGTCCCTTTTTGTCCGGAAAGTCCTCCGCCAGCAGCCGCACGCCCATCGGAGTAAACGACACATGCACGCCTGCCTGGCCCGGCGCATGGAAAAACACATGCGCATTCCCCGCTTCATCGATGCGAATGACCGGCGGTCGCGACTGGATGAAACGCCCCAGGTCGTGTACGGCATAAATCCTCTGCCCGGTTTCATCTTGGATCACAAAAAAAAGCGTCTCGGAGTTGTCCCGCTGAAGATACTGCAGGCTATACAAACGCCCTCCCTGTCCGGCTCCGGACGCCTTCAGACGCTGAACTTCAACGCCCTTGAGCACTTCCACAGGCGCGTCGGGAGAGGTGAACGTCGATGACGCGCCTTGAATATGGGCCCTCACGGCATAACGGCCGGGTTGATCCAGGCAATACAAATGCGTCACATTCAAGCCCAGCATCCGCGTTTCACCGGGCAGGAGCACCGTCTGTTCCATCAACGATTTTTGCTCCCGGCGCGCCAGCAGCTTCCCCGTTCGCTCTTCAATATCCAGGCTGAACGTCGGGTGGGCCGGCTCATCGGAAAGCAGGAGTTTCTCTCCGCTCACATTGGCCACGATCACGGTGACCATAAGCGATTCATGGAGAAGCACTTTGGCGTGAGAGAGCGCGACACCGACTTCGACCTGTCCGAAGACCGGGTCAACCGCCGCGATTCCGGACACGCTCAGCAGGAACAGAATGAATTTTTTCATGATTATCGCACCGCAGGTATGTTTTACTTTACAACTCCATGAAATTCCATATTATTGTTGATCAATTTTTATCTGCATCCGGTTAAGGCGCACGCAAAACGAAAAAAGTCATGAGTACGCGTCATCACACTGCTGAGTCCGCCACGGGAGTACCCTGGTTGCGGGACGCGTACGAGTATTGTCCGGATGCCGTGCTTGTGTTGAACGGCGAGCACAGCATCCTGTCCGCCAACCCCGCCGCCGTCCGTCTTCTCGAACCGCAGGACCGCGCGCTGGCAGGCCGGCGCCTGGACGATTTTTTGCCGGTTGACAAGAAGGCGCAATGGCAAAGCAACTTCAACAAACTGATCGCCAAGGACTGGCACGCCATGGAAGGCACGATCATCAACGGCCGCGGCAGCGAGTGTCCCGTGATCGCCCGGGCCGTCACGATCGCTCTGGCTGACGGACACAAGGGCGTCCTGGTGTTTCTCCAGGATATCCTCCTGTTCCGGAACGTGGAAAAGGCGCTGGTGGCCTCTCAGGATCAATGGGAACGATCGTTCGATGCCATCACCGATGGCCTTTGCATTCTGGACAGCATGGGCAGGATTCTGCGCACCAATCACGCCATGAAGGAGCGATTCGGCCCCTTGTTGGGCAACCTGATCGGGATCGGTTTCCAGGAGCTTTTTCACGGCGAGTCCACCCCTGAAATTCCCCACCCGGTCCGCCAATCGCCCTTCTCCCTTCCGGAAGTGACGCTGCCCCGCCTTCCGGACCGTTGGTTCGGCATCTCCGCCTATCCCAAAAAGGACGAAGGGGATGCGGTCACCGGGGCCGTGCTGATTTTGCGCGACGTCACCGAGCAGCACATCATGAAGGCGTCGCTGGCCAGGGCGGAATCCGGCCTCCGCCAGCAGGGCAAAATGGAGGCCATCGGACGGGTGTCCGGCAGCATCGCCCACGACTTCAACAACGTTTTGACCTCCATCCTCGGCTACAGTTCCTTTGCTTTGAAGCTGCTGGAGGAGAACCACCCCGCGCGGGAGGATATCCGGCAGATCATCGCGGCCGGCGAGCGCGGCTCGGCGCTGACGCGTCAGTTGATGGACTTCAGCCACGAGCATGCCATTGAAACACACCCCCTCGACATCAATCAGATCCTGACGGGGATCGAGTCGTTCCTCCGCCGCACCGTGGGCGAACAGGTCGAGTTGCGCCTTCAGTTGGAGCAGAGCCTCCACGCCGTGAAGGCCGACAAGACGCGCCTGGAACAAGTTCTCATGAACCTGGTCATCAATGCCCGGGACGCCATGCCGACGGGCGGCCGTATCCTGATCCAAACATCCAATATCGCCATCAGCCCCCTTCCCGCATACACCCGCCGGGAACTGGAACCGGGCGACTATGTCCTTCTCGAGGTGTCCGACACGGGGCACGGCATGCCGCCGCACGTGATGGAACACATTTTCGAACCGTTTTTCACGACCAAGGGAAAGGGCAAAGGCAACGGGATCGGCCTCTCCACCGTCTATGGCATTGTCAAACAGTTCGGGGGCGCGATCCTCTGTTACTCGGAAATCGACAAAGGCACGACGTTCAAAATTTATCTGCCGCGCGAAACCGCTCCCATCGAAGGTCCGGCGGCGCCGGCGCCCGTGCAACACCTGTTGCCGCGCGGACAGGAAACCCTGCTCGTGGTTGACGACGAGGCCAACATTGTCGTGCTGATCTCCGATATCCTGACCGAACTCGGGTATCGGATTTTGAAGGCGTCCTCGCCCGAGGAAGCGCTGGCCATCGCCGAACAATGCCCCGGCTCGATCGATCTCGTGATCACGGACATTGTGATGCCCAAAATGAACGGCCCCGCGCTCGTGGAACAACTGCGCCTCGCGCGACCGGCCTTGAAGGGTCTTTTCATGTCCGGTTACGCGAACAAGGCGGCGGTCTATAACGGCATTCTCACATCCGACGCCGCTTTCCTCCAAAAACCGTTCAGTTTCGAAGTCCTGGCCGCCAGCGTCAGGGAGACCCTGGATAAACGATGAAGGAGCATTGAAATGACCGTGAATCAACGCGCCGTGGATGCGTTTATGGAACGCCTGGGTCCCGATGCGGTGACCTTCGACGATGTGTCGCTGGTCCCGCGCTACGCCGATTTTCTGCCCAAGGAAACGGATATCAGCAGCCGTCTGACGACCCGGATCAACGTGACGATTCCTTTTATCAGCGCGGCCATGGATACGGTGACCGAAAGCCGGATGGCCATTGCCATGGCCATGCTGGGCGGCATCGGCATCATCCACAAAAACATAGGCATCGCCCAACAGGCCCGCGAAGTGGAAGTGGTCAAACATCATCTCAACGGCCTGATCCGGACTCCGATCACCTTTCGCGCCGGCGATACGCTGCAAACCGTGCGCGAAACCAAGGCCAAAAAAGGCTATGCCTTTTCGGGTTTTCCCGTTCTCGACGAGACCAACAGACTGGCCGGCATTCTGACGTCCGCCGATATGAAGTTCGCGCGGGATCCCCAAATCCGCGTCGCGGACATGATGACGACCCAGGTGGTCACGGGCCGGCCCAACACGACCCTGAC
>JACQHI010000099.1 GCA_016199105.1 Lentisphaerota bacterium
AAAATCGAAAATCCAAAATTGATGTGGGTTTTCCCGATGAATCGTCCTATTGTCTATGTGTTGTTGATCGGGCTGTTCGTGCTGACGGTCCTGTTCCGGTGTCAGGTGCTCGGGCTCCGCGCGAAATTGGACGCCGCCGCACAGCAGGCCCTGCAATCGCATGCGAACGAAATCGCCGCGGCCACGGTGTCCTCCCAGCAGCTCGCGAAGGCCGAAACCCGCGCCCGCGACGCCGAACAGGTGGCGGCGGAACAGTATGCCAGAATCCGCCAGTTGGAAGCCACGCTCCAGGCCCGGGACGCCTTCATCCTGTCGCTCCAGGCGGCGGCCACCAACCGGACAGCGGAGACCGCGCGCACCGCGCGCCGGCCCCAGACTTGGTTCGAGGATTTCGGCAATCCCCGGCAATACGCGGCGATCGAGGGCCGGCGGGACCAGGCGCGGCGGGAAATCCAGACTTCGCTGGCGGAAAAAGCGGACTTCTTCCGCGCCCGCGACATGTCCGATTTGAGCGACGAGGAACTGGCCGGAACCGAACGGCTGATCAAACTGCTCGACGATAGCGAGCAACTGACGGTCCAACTCCGGGGCGACCTGCCGCCGGACGAGCGCCGGGCCCTTCTGCAGAAGCTGTTCCAGAACACGCGCGAACTCGAGCCCCTGCTGGCCTTCGAGCGGTCGAAGGTGTGGTACGAGCTGGGGATGCAACTGGGATATACGGACGACGACACCCTGGCGGTCGTCGATTACCTCAACACGATCGTTGACCTCACGTCCATGCAGGCGATTCTCGGCAGCATCCGCGCGGGCACGTTCGGCGACCTGCCGGCCGCGCCGAACGCGCCCCCCGTCTCTGCGCCGTGAGAGGGCAGGGGGGAGAGGAGAGAGGGAAGCGGAGAGCGGAGAGAAGGGAGCGGAAAGCGGAAAGAAGAAGGTACTGAGTTTTGGGTGATGGGTGGTAGGCAGGGGGAAGGTTGGGCGTTCGGCGTTGGAAGTTGGGTGTTGGGCGGTGAGTCGGATTTTAGGTTGCGGGTTTTGGGTTATAGGGGAGAAATGTTGGACGTTGGGAGTTGGCTGTTGGATGTTCGGCGTTGATGTCACCTGTCACTCGCCCCTCGTCCCTCATTGGCAATCCAAAATCTAAAATCCAAAATCCAAAATCGCCTGACGCTTGCGTTCCCGCTCCCGTCCTCGTACCATGCCCGGCCATGCAAACCCCGGGACAGTCGCCGGCCCTGGTGGCCGATCCCACGCCGGCCCAGGTGGATCGGGCCATCCGGTGCACCTATATCCAGCAGATGCTGGGCGCCGTCTTCGGGGCCAGCACCGGCGGCATGTTCCTCATCGGATTTGCCCTTGCGCTGGGCGCCAACGACGTGCTGCTGGGCCTGGTGGTCAGCCTTCCCTCCTATGCCATTGTGGCGCAGTTCCTCGCGGCCTACTGGGTGGAACGGGGCGTCAGCCGGAAACGGATGACCATCGGGTTTGGCCTGATCCAGGCCTGCTGTTGGCTGCTGATCGCCCTGATCCCGGTCCTGTCGCCGGTGCTCGGCCTCCGCCCGCGGTTCGCCCTGCTGATCGGCATTATCACGCTGGTGACGCTGGCCGCCCATTTCGCCGCCAACGCGCGGGCCAGTTGGGTGGGGGACCTGATTCCGCCCGCGCGCCGCGGCCGGTTTTTCGCCCATAGTATGGTGTTTACCGGCATGGTCGGCGCCGTGTTCGCCGTGATCGAAGGCCGCTTCCTGGATGTCATTCGCGCGCACGGCCTGCTGGCCTTCGCGGCGCTGTTTTTCTTCGGCGCGCTGTTCGGGATCGCCACCGCGCTCATGAACGTGCCCCAGCCGGAATGCCCGCTGCCCGGCGCGGCCGCGCGCCCGCCGTTCCGGCGGCTGTTGCGGGACACGTTTCGCAACCGTCCGTTCCGCCTGCTGGCCGTCGTGCATAGTTGCATCGCGCTGGGCGGCATTGCCGGGCCGTTCTGGGCCGCCTATTGTCTCCGCGACCTGGGCATGAGTTTCTTCGTGTTCGGGCTCCTGAACGCCCTGCAAACCGGCGTCATGCTCCTGACGGCCCCGGCCTGGGGCCGGCTCGCCGACCGGTTCGGCTGCCGGCCGGTGCTGGTGCTGGGCCTGCTGCTGCACGCGCCCTGCGCCGCGTTCTGGTGGTTCGTCCCGCCCGGGAATCTCGAACGGGCCTATTGGATATTGCCGTGGAATGGCATCGTCAGCGGTTTCGCCATCGCCGGCTGGAGCGTGGCGCTGTCCACGTTGGTGTACAAACTGTCCGCGCCGGAAGGCCGGTCCGTTCAACTCGCGGCCTACAGCACGTTCCTCGGCCTGATTGGAGCGCCGGTGGCCCTCCTGGGCGGCGCCCTCGTCGCGTTCCTCGCCCGGACCGGCTGGGCGGTGGATCTGCGTCTGACGTTCTACCTGTGGTCGCTGTTCATGTTCACGGCCGCCCTCATCGCCCGCCGCCTGCCCGAAGCGGATTCGGTCCACACCCGGATCATGGTGGGCAAGGTCCTGCCTCCGGCCATGGTACGCGCGTGGTCCGTGGTCGCCGACCTCATGCCGTGGGGGAGGCGGGAGGGCTGAGGGAAAAGGGATGAGGGATGAACCCTGAGGGCTGAGGAAGAAGGGGATGGAAGGTTACAGGTTTTGGGTTGTGGGGTGAATGTTGAACGTTGGGAGTGGTGGTTTGGGTGCCTGTCTTCCGGCTTGACAGAGAAGCCGAGGTGATTGCAGTATGCTATTGGAAAGCAATCGGAGGTGAAGTATGGCTGCGCTTATTATTCGCGATGTGTCGCCGGCTTTGCATCAACGGCTCAAGCAGGAAGCGGTCAAGCACCATCGGTCCATGAATCGGGAAATCATCACGATTCTTGAAAAGGTAGTGGGGGAAAGCCGGCCCGGCGAACTCCCACCGCCGGTCAAGGGCCTCAAACCGGTCGATCCACAGTGGATCGTGGACATCATCCGCGAGGCACGGGAAGGCCGCCCATGATTGTTGTGGACGCCAATATCATCATCTGAGGCCTACTACGTTGCCTTGGCGCGTATGCGCGGTGTCAAGTTGGTGACGGAAGACGGCAAAATCCTCCGGACCTGCCCCGATGTCGCGCTCTCCATGAAGGCGTTCCTGACTCCGCGGGAACCGCCCGCGGCTGTCCGTGAACCTCGTGCCGCTTATTGCACACGGCGGAAGAAATAAGCGGAAGTCATTGGCGAAATTTCGCGCTTGTCCCGTCGGAGCGGTTTCGCAAAGGGGGATCAATTCACGGGCAGGAATCAGAAGTCTGAGCAATCCAAAATCGAAAATCGAAAATCCAAAATCGGAAGAGGGCGGAACAATCGAAAATCTTCAATCCAAAATGCCGCCAATCGCGGCACAGGTCCAAAACTTGTCCCGCTCCTGGCGGGATCGAAAGACCCGCGGCCCGTTGGGCACGATCGAGCGGATTCGTTACGTGCCCAGTCCCGGCCCGAACACGGCGGCGGTGCTGAGTCATTATTTCCGCGGCGTCGGGCCCGCCCGTGTGGAACGGCTGACCTCGCAGGCCGCCAGCGACGTGTATCTCGCGCCCCGGATCCGCGAGTCGCCCGACAACGGGCAAACGTGGGGTGACTGGGTGGCGGTCCCCGAAAAGGACGTCCGGCAGGGGCGGTTCTACATGGCGCTCCACGAGCTGGGACGGGTCCACGACCCATCCAGCGGCCGGCTGTTCCGCCTCACCCTCCAGCGGCTGTTCATCGGCGATCCGGCCGAAATCCTGGGCAAGGCCTTCAAGACGGGCAACCACAACGATTACCGGGATCACGCCGTCTATCAGCTCTCCGACGACAACGGCCTCACCTGGGGCCCGATGCAACTGATCAAGTTCGAGGATGGCCCGGAGTTCGATCCCGCCGACTGGGGCAACGACGCGTACCTCGCCCGGAACCGGATGTACAGCGGCTACAACGCCATCGTGGCTCCCGACGGGACTCTGCTCTACTCTGCCTGCGTAAAGGTTCTCCACGAACAGGACGGCGTCCGCGAGGACGTCTGCGGTGTGCGGCTCTTCAAGGCCGCCTGGAACGCCACGGCCGGCCGGTATGACTGGCGCTCCCCCTTTCTCCTGACGGTCTCGACACGGATCTCCGCCCGCGGCCTGATGGAGCCGTGGCTGGCCACGCTGGCGGACGGCAGGCTGTATCTGGACATGCGCGGCTCCTCCAGCGAGTGGACGCCCGGTCGCCACTGGTATTCGGTCTCCAAAGACAAGGGCGAGACCTGGAGTCCGGTCACGGACCTGCGCTACGACACCGGTGAACAATTCTATTCCCCGTCCACCTTCGCCAAGACCCTCCGCAGCGCCCGGACCGGCAAACTCTACTGGGTCGGCAACATCGCGCCCGAACCGCCGAAGGGCAACTGGCCCCGCCGGCCGCTGGTCCTCGCGGAATTCGACGAGGAGCGGGTGGCGATCCGGAAATCCACCGTGACGGTCATTGACGACTACGAGCCGGACGGCGACGCCAGCCCCTATGTGCAGTTCTCCAATTTCTCGCTGGTGGAGCACACCGAAACCCGGGCGTTCGAGCTGTATCTCACGCGGTACGGCGAAGCCGGAACGCTTCAGGAGAAGACCTACTGGCAGGCCAGCGCCTTCAAGTATGTGATTGTTCTCGATTAAGGCAAAAGGACAAGTGCCGAGGGTCGAGCAATTGGAAATTCAAGATTCAACATTCAAGATTCAAAATTAATGGGCAGGGAAAAGGTTTTAGGTTGTAGGCTTGTCCCGCGTAGCCCGGCGAAGAGGGATTTTGGGTTGAACGCGGAAATAGCCACAAAATACACAAATCGGAATGATTCTGTATTCATCTGTGGGCAGATGTTTTTTCGTAATCCCCTCTTCAATCCAAAATCCAAAATCGAAAATCCAAAATCGGAAATCGCCAGGCGCTTGCGTTCCTGATCCCGCTTCCGTACCATGCCCGGCCATGCAGATCCCGGGACAGTCGCCGGCCGTCGTGCCCGATCCCACGCCGGCCCAGGTGGATCGGGCCATCAGTCGGAAACGGCTGATGGCTGTTGATTGCCCTGAGTATTTACGCTGAAGACTGTATCAACATTCATTTACGCAAGTGGAGACGACGAATATGCGAGTCCTGGTGGGAATTGGGGTCGTGGCGCTGATGACCGCTCTTGGTGTGCATCTGCTATTCGCCCCATGCCTTCGTATCCGCGTTCAGGGTCCGGTGCCCAATATATATCAGCTCTATTATGACACGGGCGGCGGTTACAGTGAAACCGAGTCACAACAACTCAACGTGGCACAGGACAGTGGTTCCATAAATCTCACATTTGCGCTGCCATGGTCTTCCATCCGGAACATACGCTTCGATCCAGGCATCGCGCTTGGGCAGGTTGCCCTGAGTCGGATTGTCCTCGAAAGCGGCTTTTCCCGATACGAGTGGACAGGTCTTGCGCTCCACGACGAAATGACCGCACTCCAGGATTTGGATCCCCTTCAGCTGCAGAAGGGGATTGTCGTTGCCCAGGTCAAGGGTCCGGATCCCCAGTTTGGGCTGGGGTTGAACATCGTGCATCATCGTGCGGCACGGGTTGTGCCGCGGTGGAGGGCGATCCTGTCTGGTGTTATGTGGCTTGTGGTCGCGGTCCTTGCCTGGACCCTGCGTGAGCAGGTTTATCGGGCGCTATTGCGCGCGCAAGGCGTGTTGCATTACAACACGGTTTCCTATGCGCTGCTGTTTGCGACGGCCTTGGTTTTGAGCATGGCGGTGGTGGCTAAACCCAATGTCAGTCCAGACGAAAACTGCCACCTTGCCTGTGCACGGTTCTATTCCTCGTATTGGCTCCCGCCGGCCATCGGTGACCCGAGATCGGTGGATACCATCTCCGGCTATGGATCCTCCAAGCTCGACAACTTGTCCATCTCGCATTTTTTCCTGGGCAAGGCCTCCGTTTTGTTTCACCGGTTTACTGCCGATACCGTGCTGGGCACCCGTCTCGTCAACGTGGCGCTGCTTTTTGCGCTGTGGATGGTGGCGCTGCTGGGATTAACGGCGCGCAGGGTGATGTTAGTGCTCATGTTGTCGCCGCAGATTTGGTACGTGTTTTCCTATGCCAACGACGACGCGTTCGGTGTTTTTCTCGGCTTGCTCGTGTCCTGTCAGCTTGTCGGCCCGGGCAGTGCGCTAAATCGATACCTGGCGTCGGAGCACATCCACTCGAAAATTGGCCTGGGCATTGCCGTTGGTGTCCTGGTCGGCATCGAGTCGCTTGTGAAGGACAATTACTTGCTCGTCCCCTTGCTCGTGGGCTTTTATTTCGCCTGGTCCATGTGGTTTGCGGAGGATCGCCCACGGCGCATCCGGTTGTTCTGGAAGGCTTCGGTGGTGCTGGGCGTTGCGATCCTCATCCTGGTGTCCCGCGCGGCCTGCAACATCTCCATCAATGGCTGGGACCACGCCGAAAAACGACAAGCACAGGCGGAGCGGCTGGCAAACGACGGCTGCAAGCCCTCCCAGTATGGCACGGACCGGGCCGTCGCCGGCATCGCCATGCGATCCCGTGGCGAGCACTACAGCGCGCTGTTTTTAGACAGCAGGAATTGGATTTCCTTGTCCTTCAAAAGCTTCACAGGGCTGTATGGCAATATGAATCTTCCTTCGCCGAAGCTTTACTATGCGTTGATCCTGGCGGTCTACCTGGCGCTCGGACTGTATGTCACGCGGACAATCTGGCGGAATGGGCATGCACGCGACAGGATGTTGCTGGTCGGTGCGGCGGGCCTTTGCCTGTTGATCGTGGGCCTGTCAACGTATTCGTCCTGGGTTAACGACTTCCAACCGCAGGGGCGTTATCTGTTCCCCCTCCTACCGGTGTTAGCCACCGTGTTGGGGCGCACGGAACGGCTTCTTAACCAGCGTGTCGTCGTGGGGGGGTGCTGGCTGGCGTTTATCTTGTCTTCCTACTCGTTTGTTCTCACAGGGCTCTTGTGCATTCCAAAATGATGAACCGGAGCGCCGGTGGCCCTCCTGGTCCCTGGTGGCCGCCCTTATGCCGTGGGGAAGGCGGGAAGGGTGAGGGGGCGGGGTTTTAGGTTGTGGGTTTTAGGGGAAGGACAAAGGGCGGAGGATGAAGGGAGAGCAGAAGAAGGTGTTGGGTCGGAAATTGCAGTCAGAACTTTCGAACCTTGAATGCGGCCACGCATCGGGTAACGTTCCCTCCGAAACGGGCTGTGATGGCCGGGGCAGGGGAGGCTGAGTTCGAACCCGGAAAAATCCAAATTTCAAAATCAAGAGACGCAAGGGACACCAACGACAACAACCTGACGTCACCTTGGTCCTTTTTGTCGTTTCATATGGAGTGCACCGCATGACGGAGAAATTCATACCCCCGCACGGCGGATACCAGGATCTCTTTCAAAAAAGGGATCGAGCACCCCGACCCGGCCATCTGTGCCAACGTGATCGTGGGCCTCATCAAGGTGACCGACTACCTGCTCGACCAGCAGCTCCGGCGGCTGGAGAATCCAAAATCCAAAATCTAAAATCCAAAATCGCCCGGTCTTCGCGAGCGCATGACCCGGGCGCGCCTGGCCGAACGGGCCAAAAAGGACCGCCAGGCATGAAGCCCGCTCGCAAAACCGGCATGAATCGCTTCACTGTAAAGGGACATGTGGTGATCCCGCGCCTGAAGCCGTTGACGGCCAAACGTTATGACAAGCTGCAAGGCTGCCTGAAGGGCGCCGGCGTACTGGAAGCGCTGATGGAAGACCGAAAGAAGGAACGGGAGTTGTGACATGGAAATTTTCCCCGCGAATGATTAACGGGCAGAAATCTGACGACTGAACAATCCAAATTCCAAAATCAAAAGACTCAAGGGACACCAACGACAACAACCTGACGTCACTGTAGTCCTTTTCGTCGTTTCAATGGAGTGCGCCACATGACGGAGAAATTCATACCGCCGCACGGCGGAAGAGGCAACGGTGATAGGTGGTGGGTGGTAGGTGACAGACGCAAGGCGGAATTCTGGACAATCCAAAATCCAAAATATAAAATCCAAAATCGCCCGACCCGCGCGCGCCTGGCCGAACGGGCCAAGAACGGTCGCAAGGCTTGACCGCCGCCCGCGCGAGTGGCATATTCATGCGGTGGGCTGTCGAATTCTGGAGGCTGTGGACGCATATGCCGAATCGTTGTCTCAAGGAGGCAAGACGAAAGCGCGACCCGATGGCGCGAGGCTTGCCCTTGCGGTCGTTCGTCCGTGAACAACCGACGCCCTATGGAACAACATCCAGCGCCGACGTGCCTGCACTCCCGGAACAACCCCGGCAACCCACATTCATGGAATCGAACTAATGCAGACACATACAGTTAAGCGATTTTTCCCCGATAGTGAAGAGGCCATCGCTCATCAAACCGGGGCGCAACTCAGTACCCCAACACGGGGAGTGGAAGTTCTCCTCCACACCCGCGAGAATGAACAAATCCCGTGCTGCGCAGAAGTCATCAGTGGGGAACACTACGCGGAAATAGGCCTTTGGTTCGAGGGCAATGAGCTTTCGGACTTTGATGGCGTGTTTTTCCTCCCCCGTGAAATCGGCGAAATGTTGACGGAAGCGGGCTATTCCGTGCCGAAGGAGTGTTTCGGCTGATTAGGGCGGTTTCAGGCAGCAGCAAGGCCACAGCGGATAAGGAAATAGCCGCCGCAACGCCGAACTCATCACCGGTGATCCCGATTTCAAGGCGGTCGAGAACGAAATCAAAATCGGCTGGTGTGAAATGATGACTGAACAATCCAAAACCTAAAATCGAAAAGGATGTATATGAAACACATTGGCGTTTGCGTGGCGTTTCTGCTGTCAGCGGTTTGTGTATGGGCGCAGACGCCCGCCAAGGAAGTTGTGACAACCAATATCTTCATGGTGACCGGCTCGCAGATGCAAGAAGGTAAATGGCAGAAGCAAATAACGACACTTCCGGAAGGTGCAACCCTCACCATCACCGCGGAGCCCCTGGAAGGGCTTCAAAAAGCCAAACAAGGGCAGGAACCTCGCTTGGGAATCAGGCTCGGTCCAGCCTATGATGAATCCTGGTGCGACGCACGAGGACGATGGACATCAAAAGCTACTTTGCTATATGGTCCTCAATCGGGAATAACCTTGACGGTACCCAAAGACGCGGCGTTGTTCGTATCGCCCTCGGTAACCGCCAGGTTCCGCGTGAAAGTCGAGGTGCACCGTCCGGCTCCGCCACCGACTTCGACCAACGCCCCGTCAAAGGAAACGTCGGCCCAGCCGGCTCCACCGCCGGCCCCGGCACCCGCTGCCGTACTACCGGTTCCGACCATCGCACTGCCGAAGGAATTGCCGATCCCGCAAGTTGAATAGGAAGGTTCTTATTAACGAGCCGCGATCAAAGGGGATGCCATGAACGGAAATAATGAACCTCAAGCCCTTCTGCCTCGAGCATACTACGGTGGTGCAATCGAGGCATTTCTGGTGGATCCATCTGCCGCTGTTCTGGGTCGGATGACCAAGAATAGCGAGTTTGCAGTGGAGCCGGCGCAACGTGATGCATGGCTCCAGCAAATCGAAATACTGAAGGTTTCTCTGAATGATCTCACCGGTACACTGTTCCTAGAGTTCAATATCCCTCGCATGGGGCGGCGCATCGACGCTGTGGTGATCTCGGGTGCCGTGGTGTTTGTGATCGAATTCAAGGTCGGGGAGAAAGACCACAACCGCGCGGACTTGGATCAGGTCTGGGACTATTGCCTTGACCTCAAGAACTTTCACGAAGCCAGCCACAACGCTCCGATTATCCCCCTCTTGGTCGCGACAGAAGCATCTGCATCAGATCGGGCTTTGCCTCCGGCTTATAAAGACGGGGTGTATGCCCCCGTACGATCAAATCTGCAGGGCCTTCGCGGTGTTATCGACTTAGGGCTGCGTTGCATCCCTGGGGATCCTCTTAATGGTATGCAATGGGGTGCTGCGTCTTACCATCCAACACCTACGATCGTCGAAGCAGCCCAGGCCCTCTATGCGAAGCATTCTGTCGATGATATTGCCCGCCACGACGCCGGAGCGCGCAATCTTCGGGTTACTTCACAGCTCATAGAAACGCTTGTTGATGAGGCCCGACAGCAGGGGCGCAAGATGATCTGCCTTGTGACGGGTGTGCCCGGTGCTGGGAAAACTCTGGTTGGACTAAACGTTGCGACACAACGGAGACAATGTGAGGAGCCCACCCACGCCGTGTTTCTCTCAGGTAATGGACCACTTGTTGCTGTTCTCAGAGAAGCCCTGACCCGTGATGAAGTCGCTCGGAGACGGCAACAGGGTGAACGAGTACGAAAAGGCAAGGTGGGCGAGAGCATCAAGGCCTTTATCCAAAACGTCCATCATTTCCGTGATGAAGCGCTTCGCGAGCATACGCCGCCGATTGATCATGTCGTTATCTTCGATGAAGCTCAACGGGCATGGAATCACACGATGACCGCCAACTTCATGCGCAGAAAGAAAAATCAGCCAGGCTTTACCAAGTCGGAACCTGAGTTTTTGATTTCCTATCTTGATCGGCACAAAGACTGGGCCGTAATCGTTTGTTTGGTTGGTGGGGGTCAAGAGATCAACACCGGCGAAGCCGGAATCGGTGCCTGGCTCGATGCGCTCAATACAGCTTTCCCTGAATGGCACATCCACATCTCGCCTGAGTTGAAAGATAGCGAATATGCGGCTGGACACGCTCTGGACGCTATCCGCACACGGAAGCATGTGAGCTTCAACGCGGACCTTCATCTAGCCGTATCGATGCGATCGTTTCGCGCTGAAAATGTCTCGGCCTTTATCAAGGCGGTCCTCGACTGCGAAGTGGCCATGGCGAGGGACGCTTTTGCAAAGCTCTCCAATCGTTATCCCATTGCACTTACGCGTGACCTGACTTTGGCTAAGCGGTGGATTCGTGAGCATGCCCGCGGATCGGAACGATACGGCCTCATGGCTTCATCCGGAGCACATCGGCTCAAACCGCATGCAATCGACATTCGTGTTGAGACGAATCCGATCCACTGGTTTCTGAACGATAGACATGACACCCGGTCCAGCTACTATCTTGAGGATGCTGCGACTGAGTTTCAGGTCCAGGGGTTAGAAGTGGATTGGGCTTGTGTGACTTGGGATGGTGATTTGCGCTTCACTGAATTTGGCTGGAGCTGCCATTCTTTCCAAGGGAACTGCTGGAAAGTTATGCGGAAGGAGGATCGCAAAAATTACTTGCGGAATGCGTATCGAGTTCTTTTAACACGTGCGCGTCAAGGCATGGTAGTTTTTGTTCCGGCCGGTGACAGTGTCGATCCTACGCGCAATCCTGGATACTACGATTCCACTTTTTCCTACCTGCGCAGTCTGGGCATTCCAGTCCTCAATGCCTGAACAAAACAGGACGGTTGGGAAGCCGGACTTTGTCTTCCCGCGGTCGAAGCTGGCCGTATTCGTGGACGGGTGTTTCTGGCATGGCTGTCCAAAACACGCCACACAGCCGGCAACCAACCGCGCATTCTGGAAAAAGAAATTTACCGCGAACAAGGCGCGCGACCTGGTGGTCGTCAGGACGCTGCGACAGGCGGGCTGGCGGGTCATCCGTGTCTGGGAGCATGAATTGGCGAAGAGTCCGCACCGGTGCGTCAAGCGGATCAAAGAATATTCTCACGCAAAGCCGCAAAGAACGCCAAGAAGATTCCAGAAAAATGAGGTTTCACAAAATCCGGTAGCAAAACACTTTGCGCCTCCTCCCGCCTGCAGCGCTTCGCGCAGCATTGCGGGCAGGTGCGGCTAAGAAATTCTCCCTTTGATCATTGGCTGGCAGATTCGCGGGGCGCCAAATGACGGTATCGGGTTCAATCGACCGTCCTTTGACCGTCTTTTACCGTCCTATCCCATGGGACGGTCGGAGAATAACCGTCTTTCACCGTCCTTTTTCCGTCTTTTGACCGTCCTTTCCGTCCTTTTACCGTCTGATCCATTATGGCTTGATTTAATGAAAAGAAATATCGAAAACCGATGGGGTTGAAAAAAGGCATTCGCGTATCGCTCGAAAATTATTCGTCGATTTCTGGCACACTGAGCCAACTGCGGAGCAGTTGAAACTCGCACCAAATGGGTGAAGGCTGTCAATTATATAACCACCTAAATCCGTGATAATTGCGCGGAAAACAAGCCTGTCAACTGCTCCGTATAGGATCAATCCAAAATCCGCAATCCAAAATCTAAAATCAAATCATGCTAACCATTGCCACCTATCGCAATCTGATGGCGGCGGAACTGGCCAGGACGCGCCTGGAGTTTTACGATATCCAGGCGACGATTGCCGATGCCTGTTCCTACACCCTGGGGTACGGGTCGGTTGTCGATGGCGTCCGGCTGCAGGTTCCGGCGGCGGATGCCGACCGCGCAAAAGAAATTCTGGCCACCGGGGAATTCGTCGCGCCGCCCGACGACGGCGCGGGCCTGGAGGAATCGCCGGAGACCGACGCAATCAGCGCCGGGGCTTTCCGGGAGTCCGCCGCCGATTTATCGTCCAACCGGCCGGGAGGCTGGACGGCTTCGCTCTTGTTCCTGTCCGGCCTGCTCTTGCTGATTCTGGGCCGGCCCGCCGGCGCCTGGAGGGCCATGGCCTCCTGGTCTGGCCCGCTCATGCTCCTGGGCGCACTGTTGATTTCGGCCGGACTGTGGATTGCCTACGGCCGTTTGAGCGACGGAAGAGAAGAGGATGTTTTTAGGTGTTAGGTTTTGGGCATGTCACGCCGGCTGGTCCACCATAGCTTTAGCGACGGTGGAAGGCTTTGCGCAGGCGGATGATGGGTGGTAGGTGTTGGGAAGGCAAAGCGGAAAGAGGAAAGTGGTGGGTTGTAGGCTGAAGTCTGAACAATCCAAAATGCCGCCAATCGCGGCACAGGTCCGGAACTTGTCCCGCCACCGGCGGAATCCAAAATCCAAAATCTAAAATCCAAAATCGGCCAGGAGCGCCTTCCGGGCCTGCGCGGCGGAAACGCCGGAGAGCGCCACGCGCTTGTGCCGGCCGGTCGCGCCCGACAGCAGGCGGATGCGGCCGGCGGGGATGTCCAGGACCTCGGCCAGGAATTCGACGAGGGCCTGGTTGGCCTTGTTGTCCACCGGCGGCGCCTGGAGCCGGATTTTCAGCGCGTCCCCGTGAAGTCCGGCGACCCCGTTCCGGGCCGCGCGCGGCACCACGCGCAGGTTCAAAACGCACCCGTCACCCGCTGGAACGATCCAAGGCATGGTCTTCACTTCCGGTTCCAGGTTCCACGTTCACGGTTCAACGGTTGAAAGAAATGGGACACATTCGGGCCGGCCCACCTTGTTCCATGGATTGAAAGATTCGGCCTCGGGCCGGTGGCTGAACTATGGAGAGTACGACAGAATCATTGATGGCAGATCTTTTCGACCGGCATTCGCTTCTCCATTTTTAATAGTTTTGCTGTAAATGATTTTGTCATTCTTGTTTTTGTCGCAGTTCCAGACGCTTATGGCGCTGTGTGTCCGGCCGCCAGGTTGTAGAGAAACCACAACACGCCGAACCGGCCGTTCAGCGCTTCATACACGACGCCCATGCCGAAAAACACCACGATGGGCGTGAGATCCAACATGCCCACCTGGAACCGGAACCGCCGGAACGGGCCGAGAAAGAAAGCCAACCATTCCTGGCAGAGAAACGCGGCGGAGGATTGCGGGAAAAAGATGACGAGCCACGAGAGAATGACCAGCGCGAAAATCAGGGTCTGCAGGGGCATGAGAACGCCGGCCATGCCCGCGAGCAGGTTGATGCCATAGCCGGCGAACGCGCGGCCGGGGTCGGCGTCCAGGGACGGCAACCTGACGCTTCCCGCGCCGCTTTCGACCTGGCCGGTCAACGGAAGGCCGGCCGCAATTGCCAGGCCGAGCAGCAGGAGAACGGCGATGCGCCAGGGCAGGGTCCACGCGGAAAAGGGCTTGGTGATGTCGGTCATGAATTCGCGGGCCCGGTTGCCTTCGTCGGGGGCGGCGTCCGCCGGCCGGTGATACAAGAGGGCCACGGTCCAGAATTGGAACAGGAAGACGGCGAAGGAGAACAGGCTGAAAAGCGGCCAGGTGAGCGGCCCGGCCGCCGCGCCCGGAACCGCGGCGTCGAATCCGAACGCAATCACCCAATCCTGCTGCGCAGTATCGAGATTCATCAGCGGCATGGTCACGGCGCGAAAGCCGATCAGGAACGCCCAAACGGCCAGCGCGCCCACGGTCGCGAAATGGCGGCGGGACAGCGGGCGGAACAGGTCGAGGAGCGGCTGGGTGAAATTTTCCAGACCGGTCAGGAATGGATCCTG
>JACQHI010000100.1 GCA_016199105.1 Lentisphaerota bacterium
CGAGCGCGCCGCGGCGGTTTCGGCGAAACCGCCCTACCAAAAGTTGTCCATTCTATTCTGAGAACATTATTAATCCTAAAAAGAGCAGTTCGGTAGCGCTGGTGCGCGCCCGAACTGTTTTTTTGCCCCCTGAAGCCACCCGAGCGGGTCATATAGGGAGATGCAGGAGCACCTGATCGCCGTGCATGACCGGCCGCAACACCTTTCCGCGTAGCCATTGGACGAACGCCGCCGACAAGATGATGGCCCAGACCGCTTCGACGTTCAACTGCTCCGCAGTTCGCGCCAAACGGTTCAGGAACTGCCCGATCCGGTTCAAGGTCAAGCGGATCCGATCAGCCAGAGCGTGCGTGGAAGTCAGGCGGATGATCTTGCGCCGCCCCGTGGTGACGAGTCTGCCGACCGCCTGCAGCAGCAGGGGGCGCGAGGTGACGGCCTCCAAGTGCCGATCCGGTTGTGCCAGACGGGTGAACACGTTCCACCAGTTATAGAACAGCGCGATCAGGCGGGCGAGAATCCGGCAACGTTTCAGGTCGCGCGTCACAAAGCCAGCCCAACCCCACTGGTTCTTGATCTCGTCGAACACGTTCTCGCAGTCGGCCCGATCCCGGTACAATTGGGCCAAGCCAACGATGGGCAGTGACTCGTTGGTGACCAAGACTACGTACTCGTAGTCCGGTCCGCTATCGAGGCGCTCCACGAAAGCGAACTGATTCTGCGTCGAAGCCGGCAACGTCTTGCGTGCGGAAGTCTTCTGTGCCGGGCGCCGCAGAAACACGCAGCGCCGACCCCTTGACCAGCCCATGAGTTTCAACTCGCGTTCGGCCCCTTGCCAGCCGTCGCCCGCATCGGTCCAAGCCTCCTGGTCCAGTTCCAGGTGCCGGATCTGAGTCTGCACCTTGGTCGTCTGTCGCAGCTTGAATAGATACGGCTGGCAACGGGCCTCGGCTTCCGTCATCCCCTCCTCGCTGCCGTAACTGACGTCGCCGCGGATCAATCGCGGTCGACAGTGCAGGGGGAGTCCATCGATCAGCCGCCAGAGCCCTGGCCGGCTGTGTTTTCCGCCGTGCTGCTTGCCGGGCAGGACTTCTACGCCCAAGACCACGCGTAGCGAGCCGATGAAGTACGTATGGTAGTTATGGCTCGGCCGGCCCGGCTTCTGGGGGTTGTACCCGCGTTCGGCCCCCTCCTGATGTCCGTAGAGCGGCTTGACCGTGTTGTCGATGTCCAACACGTACGGCTCCGCCAGCAACGGTTCGTACACGGCGCGTTCCTGCACGGTGAGCCAGGCGTCCCATGCCTCCGGGGTTCCGCGCTTGAACGCCCGCCGTACGCTGTCTTCCGAGACGATGCGCGTGAGGCTCAGAACCTCGGCACCCACCCGGTCGCCCCGCAACGCGTTGATGTGGGCGTATCGCGTCTGGCCATTGAGCACGCTCAACAGGGTCGTTCCGAACACCTCGCGCTCCTGCGGCGCATTCGGGCTGGAGTAAGCCAGCGGCGAACCTTGGCAGAGCCGATCCAGTAAGCCGCCCGTTTGCACATACTGCGCGAAGAACACCAACGAACCCGTGGGGGTGACCTTGGCGGCGGGATCCCACTGCACCTCGAAGCGCTCGTCCACTCCTCTGAACAGCAGTCTGCCAACTGCGGCTTGATCCGGCAGGTTCTCTGTGCCATGCTTCTCTGTAGGCGTAACGGTGTCGTTCATCCTATCCTCCTTGGGGTTTAGTGGTTCCAAGAAAGTATAGGGCGTGGCGAGCCGTTACGTCTTGCACCAAATGGGTGCGGATGCTTGTCGCGCCATTACGATCATAAGCCCTGTACAGGCAAAGCATTAACAAAAGCAGTTCGGCCGCGAAGCGGCTGAACTGCTCTTCATAGGTTAATTCGACTTCTTCGCGGAACCGTTCAAGCGCAAGCGGGATGGCAATGAGCCGGGCACACTCGTACTTGAACGAGCAGATAAATCGCTCGATGACGGCGATGGAGCCGTATAAACGACCGTCTTTTACCGTCCCATAACCGTCCTATCCCGTGGGACGGTCGTCGAATAACCGTCTTTTACCGTCCTTTTACCGTCTTTTTACCGTCTTTTCCGTCCCGCCGGGGTGTTTCCGGGCCGTGATGAGCGATACATGAGGCATGCTGACTGTTTTTTTCAGGTGATGTTTTTCCTCCGCTCCTTTATAAATGCCCGTCTGCCCTTGTCAGTTCACGGACTTGGAAGAGGCCGGAGGCGTTGACCCTCTCGGGATGGCGGGATTTTTTATGGAGGAAACGAACATGAATGCGGACGGAGCGCTCGCGCTTCGGAGTCCGCCAGATGGCGGACCACTTCGCGGAGTAGCGGCGGCGGGCGGCGGGTTCGGTCTGCGCCGACTGCTCGCCGTTTCGCTGGCCGTCACGTTTGTCGTTTGGGGCGTCATCTCCTGGCCGCTGCCCCGCCATCTCTTCACCGCCATTCCGGCGGCCGCGCATCCCGCGCCGGCCAATGTCCAGGCCATGTTCAGCGGCGATCATCTCCAGTACCTGTATTATTGCTGGCTGGCAGCGGACATGATGGCGGGCGGCACGCCGGCGTTTCACAACCTGTACGAATTCTATGGGGGCACCGACAAGGCCTGTTATGCGGCCGATCCATATTACGTCCCGTGTTCCCTGGTGTTCGCGGCCGGATACTGGCTGGGCGGCCGCGCGTTCGGCTGGAATGCGCTGGGGTTCGTGTCGCTGTGGGCGAGCCTGCTGGCGACCTGGCTGCTGGCCCGGCGTTTCACCCGGGACGACGCGATGGCCGGCCTGGCCGCCGCGCTGGCGCTCCTGTTGCCTTGTCGGTGGATTTCCCTCTTCGGGGGAAGTCCGACGGGGCCCGCCCTGGTGTGGGTGCCGGTCGTCTTTCTCGGCCTGGATCTGGCCGTGCGGGAGGGGCGCATGGCCGGCGGCTGGCTGGCGGGGATCGCGATTGTGTTCGCGAATTGGACGGATTTGCACGTCTTTTTTTTCAGCGCCTTGTTCAGTCCGGCCTGGATGCTGCTGGTCTTGCTGAGCCGGGAAGAGGGCGACTGGAGCTGGTCATATTGGAAGCGCGTGATCCGGGCGTTGTTCCCGTTCATGGTCCTGGCCGCTCTCGCCGTCTTGTCTTCCCATGTCTTCGCGTGGGTCAATCAGCGGGTGACGGGGCTTCCGCCCGCCGAATCCATGGACGAGCGGTCATGGGACAAAGTGGAACGCCTTTCGCCGTTCAAGGGCGGGCTGTTCTCGCGGAAGGATAACGGCGTATCGAACCTGCTCTACGTGGGTTTCGTTCTGCCCGCCTTGCTGGTGTTCGGAGGCCTGCGGGCGGTGATCGTGACGGGGCCGGGCGGGAGCGGTTTTTTCCGCCGGTTTTGGGTTCTCGCCGCGCTGGCCGCCGGCATTCTGACGATTGTGCTGCTCGCGTTGGGCGTCCACGGGCCGGGCGGCGGCCTGGCCCTGAAATTCTGCCGGGAATACATCCCCTATTATTCGCTGATCCGGCAGCCCCTGAAGATCTACTGCCTGATGCCGACCGTTCTGGCCGTGGCGCTGGCCATGACCCTGACAGCTCTGGCGGCGGGCGCGCGTTCTCGGCCGGTCCGGCTGGGACTCCTGATGGCGGTCGGCGCGCCGGCACTGCTGGAATACGGGTCGCGGGTGAATCCGACCCTGACGCGGCTGGACAAGGAACAAGGCGCTTACGCGGTGGTGGCCGGGGCCATGAAAAGGATGGAGACCCCCTCCGCCGTCCTGGTGCTTCCCCTGTGGCCGGGCGATTCCCACGACACATCCACCTATCAGTATTATTCCTCCCTCTACCGGTTGCGCATGGTGAACGGCTATTCTCCCATGCGGGCTCACGATTACGTGGTCAACGTTTTCCGCCGCCTGGAAAGCCTCAATCAGGGCGACCTCACCGACGAGCAACTGAATTTGTTGCAGACACTGAAAGTCAGCCATATCGTTGTCCATGAGGATCAGTTTCCGGAACAGGTCAGCCCCTTCCCGGTCGCCTTCACGCTGAAACAGCTCTTGAATCATCCTCGGCTCAAGTTGTTGAAACAGGAGGGGCCCGTCTGGGCCTTTTCGCTTCTTCCGGAGCCGGTCAGCCGGCCGGACGCGGCGCCGCATTGGGCCGTTTTCGGGACGGCACGACGCCTGGAAGCGGAAGGGTGCGTGGGGAGCGGTGGCGCCCCGTCTGAGAAGGGACCGCTGGTCCGGCGCGGCCTGGTTGTCGAGAAGGATCCGGCCGCCGGCGGCCGGGAATACGTGCGGTTTCAGGAGTCGGGCGCCCGGCTTGCGGGCGAAGAGCTGTGGGTCGGCCGCGCCCCGGAATTGCGGTGGCTCGTGCGCGTGCGCGGCGCCGGAACGTTGACGGCCCGGCTTTCGAGCGGCGCATTCCCGCTCGGAGAAGCGCCGATCCCGGTCGCTTCGCGCGAATGGACGTGGGCGACGGTGCCGGTGGTCCGTCATGACCGTTTTGCCCCGGTGGGGTTGAGTCTGGAGTTGCGGGAGGGCGCCGCGGATGTGGATATGCTCCTGCTCGCGGCGGGCCAATGGGAGCCGCCCCGGAAACCCGGGGATTTCCTGACCATTCCGGCCCCCTGTTTTTTTCATGCCGGTCATATCAACCGCGCCAACGACAGCGTGACGATCCGAAAGACGGACCCGATGGCCCAGATTTTTTACGGACCCAAACTGCCCTTCGAAAAGGGGCGCTATCAGATCGAGTTTCTGTTCAACACGGCGGCGCGCGAGGGCACGCTGCTCGGCCGCATGGCGGCCGCGTGGGAGGACGGCGGCGATCACCGCTGGACGGACGTGTTCGCGGGCCGCCCCGCGCTGTTGGACCTCGAACAGAAGGAAAACCTGCCCGTGCATTTCATATTCTTTAATCTCGGCCTGGCCGACCTGGAGATCCGCGGCGTGATTTTCAAAAAGGTGGAGTAACACAACCATGAAAACAAATCTGATTGTTCTTTTGGGCTTCATCGTTCTGTCAACGCCGCCGGCGGCAACGGCCGGGCAAGGGAGCGTGATCAACGATTACAACGGCGACGGGAGCAGCGAGCTCATGGCGTATGACGGCGGCACCGGTTACTGGTTTGCATACTCCCTGCAGTCGGGGCAGGCGACGGTCTGGCAGAAGCAGTGGGGCTGGGCGGGCGCGGAACCGGCGCCGGGCGATTACGATGGCGACGGTTTTTGCGATCTGGCCGTGTATGACCAAGCCAATGGCTACTGGTATGCCTGGTCCGTGGCGAAGAATGTCTGCCTCTTGTGGGCGCAGCCCTGGGGCTGGACCGGCGCGGAAACGGTGAGCGGGGATTATGACGGCGACGGCATTTCCGATCTGGCCGTCTGGGATCAGGCATCCGGCAACTGGTATATCCGGACGGTGTCCGGTTCCCTGATTGCCTGGGGCCAGCCCTGGGGCTGGACCGGGGCCGTCACAGTGCCTGGCGACTACGATGGGGACGGGATTAACGACCTGGCCGTTTTCGATCTGATGACTGGTAACTGGTACATCCGAACTATCTCCGTGACCGTCCTCGCCTGGGCCGTTCCGTGGGGCTGGCCGGGGGCCGAGCCGGTAAACGGCGATTATGACGGCGACGGCAAGGACGACCTGGCCGTGTATGATCAGCCCAGCGGGAACTGGTACATCCGAACTATGTCCGGCACTGTTTTAGTCTGGGCGGTGCCGTGGGGCTGGACGGGCGCGACGCCCAAGCCCGGGGATTATGACGGGGACGGGAACGCCGACCTGGCGGTGTTCGACACGACCAGCGGCTACTGGTATATCTGGTCCGTGGCCAGCAATACAACGCTTGCCTGGCGGCAATTCCTGGACTATCCGGCCGATAGTCCGGGATCGTTTCTCCAAACCAATGTGTTGCATGCCGGCGCGAGCCTGGGACCCGTCACGCGGGTCAACGATCAAGCCCTTGGCCTTCTCCACGGGCAATACCATGAGGCCGGCGGCTATAGCTCCTGGTGGTACGAGGTTGTCAGCCACACCGGCGCGGTGCTCAGCAACGTGCCGGTGTATTACAATGACAGTCCTTTGTCCGTGTCTCTCTCGGTTGATTTGGTCGTGGATGCCGCCGCTGAGCCGCATGTTTTCACCGCTTCCTATGGTCAGAACATTTTGCGGCTGTATCGCTCCGGCTCCGGCTGGACGAATGAAATCGTCGGCGCGCAAGATGCGTCGTCGAGCGGAGGCATCCTGGCGCGCCTGGATGCCCGCGGGGTTTTCCACGTGGTCATGACGTCCCTGGATACGAATGCCAACGTGGCCGTGATCCATTATTATTCCAATCGCAGCGGGGCATGGCAGAAAGAGGATGTGACGCTGGCCCTGCCGGGCGCCCCATCGCGGTGGTCGGAGCGGGACAAGGATCTGGCCGTGGATGGCGACGGCTACGCGCACATTGCCTTGAGTGTGCAGCATCGCCCCAGCGATGACGTGACCTGGCCGGGCTGGATCTACTATTTCAGCAACCGCGGCGGAATCTGGTACAGCGAAATCGCGGATCAGCAGTCGCATGACGATTGGGATTCGTTTTTCCCCATGATCAGTCTGGCGGTTGACGCCGCCGGCCGGCCGACCCTGGCGGCCTGGCTGAAATACAATGTCCTGACCGGGTCCGACGCGCTTTCCCAGTTGATCTATTGCTCCCGCGCCGGCGCCTACTCTTGGACGAGGGAAACCTTGGCGGAAACGGCCGACGATTATTTCGGCACGGACGGCGGCCATTTCACCGGCTTGTATCCGAAACTGGCCGTGGACGGCGCCGGCGGGGCGCACATTGTTTTTTCCGACCTGGCGTCTTCGCATGTCAACGGCTACGAGACGGCCGTGGTCGGGCAGATCCGCTATGCGCGGAATACCGGAAGCGGCTGGACCCTGGCCACCCTGTACCGGCAGTCGGCCGCGGCCGGGGATGAGGTGTGGGACAAATATTTGCTGGTCTCCAGCGACGGCCTTGGCATGGACGTCGTCGCCCGGGTCGTGCCGTCCGTGGGCAGTTACCTCGTCCATTTTTCCAGCAGCCGCCAGTAAGTGACCCAACTTCACCCTTCGTCTTTACCGTAATCTTTCAAGGCAAAGCCAGTTCCCGGCAGAAGGTCGTGAAGGGGAGCACGCGAGTGTCGAGCCGGGCGTTCCCGAAATCCTTTTCGCCGCTGGGCAATCGGGCTTCGGTAATTCAGGGTTGGGTCTGATTTAAGGCATAGGAATTTCAATCCGAGGTAGGGCGCACTCGCCGAGCGCGCCGTTTCCGGGGCGACCACGGCGGTTTCGGCGAAACCGCCCTACCTGTGGACGTGAGTCCCG
>JACQHI010000102.1 GCA_016199105.1 Lentisphaerota bacterium
GCTTCGCATAGCGCTGCAGGCGGGTGAAACCTGAGTTTCGGATTCCCGAAAAATCAAAATTCAGAATCCCTGGGAATCCCGCCATGTCCGAAGAATCCAAAATCGAAAATCGAAAATCCAAAATCAAGTTGACCCGCCCCTCCGATGTGCGGACGATCCTGGACGGATTGGGCTTCATCCCCTCCCGGGCGCTGGGGCAGAATTTCCTCGTGGATGAAAACATCCTCCGTCTTCTCCTGGACTTCGCCCGGTTGGAGCCGGACGATCAGGCGCTCGAGATCGGCGCCGGCCTGGGCGTGCTCACCGAGCGGCTGGCGCCCGCCGTCCGGCGCGTGGTGGCGGTGGAGAAGGACCGGCGCCTTGAACCCTGGCTGCGGTCCAGGCTGGACCGTTTTCCCAATGTCGAGCTGCTCATTGCGGACATGATGCGCGTGGACCATGAGGCGCTGCTGCGATCCGGTGTGAATAAAATCGTCGCGAATCTTCCCTATTCGGTGGGCAGCGCCATCCTGGTCAACCTCATGACGGCATCCGCGCGGCCGCCCAGCATCGTGGTCACGCTTCAGCACGAAGTCGCCTTGCGGCTGGCTGCCGCGCCCGGTTCCCGTGATTTCGGGCTTCTCGGCCTCTGGGCTCAACTGGATTACGAGGTGGCCATCCGGAAAAAGGTCAGTCCCACGTGTTTTTTTCCGCCGCCCAACGTGCAGTCGGCCATTGTCAGCCTGACGCGCCGTCCGCCCGCGGTGGAGCCCCTGGACCGCTCCTTTTTTTACGCGCTCACCAAGCAGGCCTTTTCCCAGCGCCGCAAGCAGATGAAATCGGTTTTCGAGAACGGACCTGAGCTCACGCGTTTTCCGGCGGAGCGCGTCCAGGCGGCGCTGCAGGCGCTGTCGTTGGACACCCGTT
Source organism: Lentisphaerota bacterium (assembly GCA_016199105.1). Lineage (GTDB taxonomy): Bacteria > Verrucomicrobiota > Kiritimatiellia > JAAZAB01 > JAAZAB01 > JACQHI01. The sequence goes on from JACQHI010000102.1 coordinate 907, forward strand.
CGCGCGCCGAAAACCTGACGGTGGAGCTCTGGTGCCGACTGGCCAACGCGGTGAGGGGCCACGCGCCGACACCGTAGGAATTGCCAATGAGAACGAATTCGAAGCTGTGAAATAATTACAAAGACATGGTCACGACGGTGCGTGACCCTCCAAAAACAAGGGCTTTTTTAATGGAGGGACGCGCTTCGTCACGTCCAACGCAATTGTTTCACAACTCCTGAGTGTCAACAGCGTCTCAGGGCGCAGCCAGCCACGCTTCATCGAACACAAGCATGTCCAGGTCGCTGCAGGCGGGCGGCAGGGCCCGGTAGTGCGAGGTGCAGACCAGGATCCGGCCGTCGGCGGCCTGCAGGAGATTGAAGTTGCTGAGCTGGTTGGCGCCCGTCTCGTCCGCCAACACCTTGGGCGCCCCCCAGCTCCGGCCGCCATCGGTGCTCAGGGCGGCAGCGAGCGGATGCCGCGGTTGCTGGGTGGTGGACGAATGGTTGTTCCAGACCAGCAGGAGCCGGCCGCTGGCCAGCCTCAGGAGCTTGGCCATGGACTCGACCGTCGGGAGCGCCGTCTTGCGCGGGGGTGTCCAGGTTTCCCCATAATCGGAGGAGCGGATCTCGTAGAGAAACCCGCTCTTGTTGCGGATGACGCCATAAAGTATGCCGGGTTCCGTCTCGACGACCGACGGCTCCATGGCCCCGCGCTCCTCGGGAACGGTGAAGTCACCGGTCTTTGTCCAGGCGGTCCCGTTGTCGGACGAGCGGAGGACCGAGACATTGAAGTGCTGGGGGGCGCGGCGCGCGGGGTCCATGTAGCCGACCAGCAGGAGCAGGTTGCCGTTGGATAGCTCGAGCAGGTGCTCGGGCGCGCCGTAGTAGGGGGGCGCGTCCCGGCCCACGACCACGGCCGGGGCGATCTCCGTGGGCGGATCCCAGGTCGAGCCGCCGTCGTGCGAGCGCTTCTGCAGCAGGTGCATGGGGCTCTCCGCATAGTTCGCCCATCGGAGGGACTCCTTCTTGCGCCGGTCATCCTGCGCCCCGTAGTAGTGGCCCTCGCGGTAGATCATCAACGCCTCGGCCGTCCCGGCCCGGTGCGCGAACTGGAAGTGGGAGACGACCGCGTTTGGGCTGGCCATCCACACCTGGGGGCTCTCCCAGGTCTCTCCGGCATCGCCCGAAGCGCTGTAGAGCACCACCCCGTCGTTGCTGCACTCCTGGATGTCGTACGCCCACCAGCACAGGAACAGACGCCCCTCCTCGAACGGGTAGAGCACGGGGCCCTGGTGATAGTCCCAGCCGGTGCCGGCGCGGATGAACGCGTGGGCCGAGAGCCGGCCCTTCCGATAAGTGCAGATCGGCAGCAGTCCCAGTTGCATGGTCAAGGCCTCCTTGGGTTGAATCGCGATGCGGGTAGTGTGGGCAGCGCGGCGGAAGTTGTCAAGGCAGCCACACCCGGCTTCAGCCATTCGCAATATGACAATGAGCTTATTCGTAGGACTGAGTGATCGCCTTGACGTGTAACAGACTGCTGCCGAAACGGTTGACTGGGCCGATGAGTAGTGAAAGCAGTGATGAATCGCGTTGTGTTTTCGAAGATGTCGACCAGTGAACCTTTTCATTGTTGATTAAGGTCCCATTCGGAGATGTGACCTACGACAGGCGGCCTACGGTTTTTATTTCTGATTTCTTCGGAACTCGGAGGTTCTGCTCTCCGTGGCAGTGCTGGGAGCGAAGGCGTTGTCCTTCAGCGGTACAGCGGGACCTTCCGCCTTCGCTCAAGGAGCTTCCTCCTTCGCCAAGGCTACGGCGGACAAGACGGCGGACGAGACGGGACCGCTGCTCTTTTGACCTCAGCGGGTGCGCAGCCCCCGCTGTACTCAACCGTTGCACATCACGTTCGGCTTCGGACGATGGCC
>JACQHI010000014.1 GCA_016199105.1 Lentisphaerota bacterium
ACGCCCCCAGTCAATCCAGTCGGTGATGCCCACCGTGGCGGGATATTTTCCGGTCAGCAGGCTGGCGCGCGTCGGCGAGCAGACGGGACAGGACGCATAGGCGCTGGTAAAGCGCATGCCCCGGGCGGCGAGCCGGTCGATATTCGGGGTTTCGTAAAAAGCGCTGCCGGAACAGGCAATGTCCTTCCACCCCATGTCGTCGATCACGATGAATATGATGTTGGGCTTCACGATGCCGGTCTTCATCTTCCTCCTCCCGATAATTCCCCGCGCACTTCAGGCTCGGAATCGTCCGCAAACACCACGTCCTTTATCACTTTATCCGTGATTTCATTCAGGCATTCACGGAGCGTACGGTTCATTTCCTCGAATTCCGGCCACAGCGTCTCGTCAACCAGGCGCAAGGACACCCGGGCCATCATTGTCGTATGGCGCTGCCCGCTGTATCGGTAGGGTCGGATGCCGTACCGGCGAAGCATGGCGGCGAACAACCGGCGGGACCACAGATCGGGCATGGTGAACTTCATTTCGGTGGGCGGCTCCTCCGACTGTGTCCTTTTCAGTCGTTCCTGTATCCGTTCCATGGCCGCCGCGGCCGCCTGGCGCTCTCCGGGCGTCGCGCCGCCCTCGAAGAGACTCTGCACCAGCCGCAATTTTTCCGTCAGCGTTTTCTCGTCCATCCAAGATGTTTCTCAAACCCGCCCGGCCAAAGCAAGGAAGGAATTCAACAGCCGTAGCCGGTGTAAAACCGGCTCTACGTGCATCGCAGGGCCGATTCATCGGCCCAGTAGAGCCGACTTCACGTCGGCGATCAGACATATGATACGGAAACGAAGTCCTGGAGGGCGACGGGCCCCGTCGCCGCTTCCGATCACGCAGGCAGGGCCTGCCGCCCTCCACTCTCTGCTCCAAAGGCATCGCGCAAGCGCGAGCCCTACTTCACGAACTGAAACGCGTAGAGTTTGCAGGCGCGCAGTTTGAAATAGAAGCGCAATGGCCGCCCGGCCAGCGCGCCGACATTATCGTGATCCTTCCAGCGCACCAGGGCGTCGGTGCGGTTGCCGTCCACGGCGATGCATTCGGGATAGGTGTAGCCCCAGATCGGCAGGTTGCGTTCGTCGCGGATCTCGACCCAGATCTGGCCCTGCGCCGAACAGTCCGCGTTGAGCCGAAGCTCCCGGCCGGAGAAGCGGATCAGGGGCGTGGTGAACGTCGCGCCCGCGTAATCGGCGGCGGCCGACATGAACCCGTCGAGCCGCTGCGTCACGCGGCCAATGCTGTCGTCGCACTGCGGCTTGCTTATATCGCAATCGCCATGCGTGTGGCGCATGCCCAGAGTGTATTGGTCAATCTCGTTGCCCCGGCGGATCATGCCCAGTTGCATGTAGAGCGCGCCGCGATCCCAGGCGTCGTCCAGCCCGAGCGAGACGTAGGGCCGGCGGTCGGGGCGGTCGAACAGCACGCCGTCGGCGCTGGTTGCCAGTTGCACGTCCACGAGACCGTCGTTGGATTTTTCCAGGGCGGCGCTGCGGCCTTCGGAAAAGTGGCGGTACTGCGCCGGGAAGGCGAGGTAGTAGCTGTCGTCGGCCCACGGGTACTGGTGAACGCAGGGCGTGTAGAGATCGGTCTCGACCGGATCGTAGGCGTCGGGCCCCAGCGCGAGCGGGAACTCGCCGCCCGCCTGTTGAAGCGAATGGCCGGGGCCCTTCTTCGAGTTGGGATTGCGCTGGAACGGCCAGGGCGTTTGGAGGGGATCGTCGAACTCGGTCCGCGCCACCTGACGCCAGCCGACGCCGTCCACGCCGACGGTGTTGATGCGCAGGTACGCGACGTATTTTTTCAGCCGACGATCGAAGAAGAAATGGTTCTGCGAATCGTGGTGGATGACCGAGGCGGGAAAGGGTTGGCGCTTCCAATGGATGCCATCGGGGCTGGTGAGCAGATAGGTCTCGTAGAAGCCGGGCGTCTGGTGATTGATGCTGCCCCGGGTCTCGCTCCACATCGGCGTGTCGCCGAGCATCGAGAGCGCCTTGAAGCGATGCTCGTCGGGTCCGTTGGGATCGAGCATGACGCTCGTGCCGCAACCGCCGGGCATGACGATGTTGTTCTCGCGAATACCCTCCCACTCGAACAGATTCAGCGCCGGCCGCTCGAAATGGATGCCGTCGTCGCTCACGCAGTAGGCGGTGCCCATCCGGTGCTGATGCTGCTTGTCGTAACCCGCCGCAATGGCGTCGTACCACAGATGGACTTTCCCGTCATGCGCAAGCGCGGTGGCGAAGTTGAGGCCGTACGACTCCCACGGCTTGTCGGGCGTCAGCACCTGCCTGGCCTTGACGGGGGGATTGACGGCCAGTCGTATCCCTTGCGAGGCCGCGAACCAGCGGTTGTCGATGAATAACTGCTTGCGATCGCCGATGTCGTGAAGGGTGGAGGGCATGGGGAAGGGTTTTGGGTTGTGGGTTCAGGGTTTTGGGGTTCGGGGTTGTGGGTTCGAAGTTCGATGTTCGACGTACGACGTTCGGTGTTCGGCGTTTAACCTCAACACCGACACTAAGACGACGCCCATGCAGGGTCAAGGCAAGAATCGGCAAAGGCCAAAACTCAACGTTCAACAGCCAACGCCCAACGTCCAACGCGGAACGGAGGGGAAGGCAAGGATCGGCAGGATGCCAAAACCAACGCCCATTGGGACAATGAAGGACAGGGTGAATGAGGCGTCGTCGGCGTGTGGCAGAACGAATCGGGCGATGACCCCAAAGATGCCGATGGAGAACCCGACCGCCAGCAGCGGAATCCAGCGCGCGTTCGGATATCGCTGGCGGAGCGCGCGGCACATGTGGCATTCATTCCGGTTGTTGCTTCTTGGGAGGCTGGCCGTTTGCGGCAGATCCTGGCAAGCGGGCATGACGACCCAGTTTTTCGCGCAGCGCTTCGCGCAAACGCGGTTTCTCGTGGGCATATAGCGAAACCAGTTTCTTCCCGGCTTGCTGGTAGAGCTTCTTCTTTTCCAGCATGCCGAGTTGATAGTCCAGATTGTCCTCCATGCCCCAATACTCGATGTACAGGTCGAATTCTGGCAGATAGAAATCGGGACGAATGGCGTAGCCCTTGATGATGCGGAACCGGTTGTCGTAACGAAAAACAATATCCAACGCCGCCAGTTCTTCGGCAATAAGCCGTTCGCCATCCGATTGCACCACCGTGCCATTGGCGGCCTGAATGGTCTTATTCAGCTCAACCTGCGTCTCCCAATTGCGGCGCTTGAGGAAAACCACGTCGAAGCAGGCGTCGCAATACGTGCGCTGAAAGGCCTTTTGCGAACGGGCAAACTCGTCCGCATCCACGGTTCTTGAACACCGCCCGCATCGATGCACCGCTCCCTTCTCCGCGATGCGCAAGGCCTCGCGGATCGTCTTGCCCGCCGCCTCGACCGAGCGTTTCACATATTCTTTTTCCATCGGATTCTGATAGAGGTCGCGCAAGTCCGGCAGCGCTTCTGCCGCCGCCGCGCCAAAGGCCCCCAGCGCCTTGGCGGCATATTGCCGCACTTGCGGGTGGGCATCGGCGAGCAGTGGGCGCAGTAAGTCCACCGACGCCGCGGAGTCCACAATTCCCGCCAGTTTGCCCAATGCCGAGGCCGCCAGACGGCGCACCAGCGGCGAGTCGGACCGCGTGAACTCGGTCAATTCCGGCATGGCATCGGCGGAGGCGCTTTCGCCCAATGCGGTGGCCTGCGCTGCAAGGCGTCTTTCGTTGGCGATGTTCATGGCGGGTTCTTTTGTCTTTGAAACTCGTGTCGTAGGCGGACGCTTCACAGCGTTTCAACATTCCTAATCCGTTCCCTTCCGTCCGCTCTCCAGCTTTTGCAGCCGTTTCTGCACACGCAGATTATCAGGGTGGAGAGCCAGATACGCCTTCATTTGCGCGATGCTGTCTGCCGCTGCCACGTTGCACGCGAGGGGATCGGCTGATTTGAAAACCGCCTCTTTCCGGAATATGGGCATGGCCCATTCCAGATGATCTCCCTTGCTTACAATCAGAATCCGACGGGGCCGGATTCCGCCGATCAGCGCCGCGGTAAGGCGGGCGTTCTCCTGCGTTGAGCGGGCCTTCTCCTCCAGACGGATCGCATTCGTGGCGACGCCTTGCGCTATGGCCAGGTTCGCCATCATCCGAGCCTCCGAATTGGTTCCGGCCGTCGGTCCGCCGGTGAAGACCAAAAGCGCGGCTAGATGCTGCTTCTGAAACTCGACGGCCTTCGTGACACGGGCGACCATATCGACCGTAGGCGTTGAGTCGTCCAGCGGTTCGTTTCCGAGGACGATCAAGACCGTGTCGAAGCGGCCGGTCTCGTACGCGGCCGGCTCACCGCGACAGACCTCAAAAGGCAATACGAGAAGAAAGGCGATTGCTTTGGTGGCGAGGTTCATGTTCATCATGCCAATGCACTTGGTGCCCCTCCGGTAATGAGCGATCAGTGAATCACCGGTCAGGTGGCTTAACTGGCATTGAGCGTCCTTTTCCTTCTTCCTGAGCATCTACGACTTTTTCAAAAACCGCGTCCGGGATGATGTCTTCGAATTCGGAATCTACGGAAGACAGCATCTCCTCCAGCTCGCTGATGTGATTTAGTATCATCTTTTGTCCTGGATCAGTTGACCAATAAATCTTGATCTTCGTCCTATTCATGTCCGGAAGCAGCCTGTGCATATCATAAATGGCAATACGATCGGGCTGGATGTTGAGCATGACAATTTCGTAGCGGAGCGACGTGAAGTACAACAGGAAAGCTGAATCTGTTTTTGGCAGGTTCATCTCAATCTCTCCTGTTGCCAGCCCAATCCATCCGTACCGGTTCTGTCCCAAGTCCACCATGCCGAGGCGTAGGTTCCACTTGGTGGGCGGAACAATCAGCATCCGAATTGTGTAGACTCCTTGTCGAAGTCCCGGCTTGCCCCAATCGTTCCCCGTAACCGTAACGCGAAAATCCTGGTCAGCCTTGCGGCCGGAAACAGCCATCAGTCGCCACTCCCCCAGAATGCGAGAATCAACTACATACCCATCCCCTCCGATCCACCACATAAACTTGCCTTTGGCTTTAGCTTGCTGCACCGAAAGGATCAAAACGATCATGAAAACGACAACTACTGCAGTCCGAGCAACTGAACTTGTCTTGGAAATTCGGATTAACATATTTTTGGCCTCCATTCACCCACGTCTAAGCCCAGCGACTGCCGTCGGGGACGCGCTCCGATTCCTCGTTGTTCAAAGCTGTCCAGGCAAACGACAGTGTTAACCACTTCAGCTAGCTTGTCACGTCGGTCGAAAACCGGATGCAAACCATCCTCCCATGATGGCCATTGCGGCGATCATCGCACTGGAACAGACCAAACCGATGATGGCGATGCCTCTGCCGCGCAACTCGCCATTGCTGATCTTGATCTGCAAGAGTGCAAGAAAGGCAAAGGCGAACCCTATGATCGGTCCCGACTGCGCAAGGATTGCAAATGTTAGGCCGAGGAAAGCCAGATTGAACCACATTCCGATTAGGAATCCAACCCAAAAAGCCGGGGTGAGAGCAAGGATAGCGACACTGCCGACAGCCAGTTCCGAGGTTTTAGGCTCTCTCATTTCATACAGAGACCCATTGATTTACAGGCACTTTTACCTCGATAACCCGATATTGGCTACGTTTTCGGCCTATTCAGCCTTGCGCCAATATACCGGACAATTCAGTCTCGCCACCGACACTAGGACGACGCCCAGGCAGGGTCAAGGCAAGAATCACAAAACGCAACGCTCAACAGCCAACAGCCAACGCCCAACGTCCAACAGCATGGACGATGCTCGGGCAGGCGGGCAACACGGAACGTCGAACATTGAACGCTGAACTTTAAACGTCCAACACATAGCGAAGCCCAAAGAGTCTCAGGTTTGCCTAACTTGGTTGTTGAGTGTTGGCTGTTGGGCGTTGGACGTTGAGTTTTATCGGCACCACATTCTCATTGACACCAAGGGTGCGCGGGCTAACAATTATTTCCGTTGAATGCAAGCGGGGACACAAGGTCGAATTTCATGAAACTCATCGTCAATGGGCGCGAACACGAGCACCGGGGAGAGGGAACGATCGCCGCCCTGCTCCGCGAAATCGGGGCCGTGAAGGAACACGTGGCCGTGGTGCTCAACCACGAGGTCATCGCCGGCGCCCGGCGCGATTCCCTCCGCCTTTCGGAAAAGGACCACGTGGAAATCGTTACCTTCGCGGGCGGCGGTTGAACCATGGAAGGCCCCCTGAAATTGGGTTCGCAAACGTTTTCCTCCCGGCTGCTGCTCGGCACCGGAAAGTTCTCCTCCGTCGAGACCATGGTCAGGGCCATCCGGGCGGCCGGCACGCAACTGGTCACCGTGGCCCTGCGCCGGTTCAACCGGGACCTGCCCGCGGACGATCTTTACACGCCCCTGTCCAAAATTCCCGGACTCATCATCATGCCGAACACCTCGGGCGCCCAGAACGCCAGGGAAGCCGTGCAGGCCGCGCTGATCGGACGGGAACTCAGCGGGAGCCCCTTCGTCAAGCTGGAGATCCATCCCAACCCGCATCACCTGATGCCGGATCCCATCGAAACGTTCGAGGCGGCCCGGCAACTGGTGGCCGAGAAGTTCGTGGTGCTCCCCTACATGCCGGCTGATCCGGTGCTGGCGCGACGCCTGGAAGACATCGGCTGCGCCGCCGTGATGCCGCTGGGGTCCGCCATCGGCAGCGGGCGCGGCCTGGCCACCGCGGAAATGCTCCGGCTGATCGTCCGGGACAGCCGCATCCCCGTGATCGTGGATGCCGGGCTTCGCGCTCCGTCGGAGGCCGCCGCCGCCATTGAAATGGGCTGCGACGCCGTACTGGTGAACAGCTCGATCGCGGCGGCCGGCG
>JACQHI010000098.1 GCA_016199105.1 Lentisphaerota bacterium
AACCGTTGAACCGTGAACCTCTCAACCACAGAACCTTGTAACTTTCTCCTTTCAATGTGAACCCCATCCGCTTAGAATACGGGCCAACAAGTTTCGTCTTTGACCTATCACGGGGGATGACGTATGGATATCCGGAACAACTGTTTCCTTTCCTTCTTCGATGAAGCCCAGGCCCATCAACTGGCCGAGTCCGCCCAAATCCGGAAATTCAACGCCGGGGACACCATTTTTCGCGAGGGCGACCATTCGGACGCCATCTATCTAAGTTTGAATGGCTCCGTGCGGCTCGTAAAGCACGATCCGTCCGGACACGACCAGTTGCTTGCCACCGTCAAGGCGGGCGATTATTTCGGCGAGTTCGGGGTCCTCGACGGCAAGCCGCGCAGCACCGGCGCCGTCGCCGCCGAGCCCTGCACCGAGCTCGCCCGGCTTTCCGAGGAACTCGTCTGGAAAGTCATCAACGCGTCCGAGCCGAAGGTCATTCTCAACATCGCCCTGCATATCATCGGCAAGATCCGCTCGACCAACGAGCGCTACGTGGAGGAGCGCCTCCGCAAGGAGCGCATGACGCTCACCGGCGAAATGGCCGGCGCCATCATCCACGACTTCAAGAATCCCTTCGCCGTCATCGTCATGGCCGCCAGCCTGCTCCGCATGGAAAAGGCGGACCCGTCCAAGTTCGATGAACTCTGCCACCTGATCGAGGCCCAGGTCAGCCGTATGCAGACGATGGCCGACGAAGTGCTGGAGTTTTCCAGGGGCAAGCCCCAGCTCTTCGTCAAACCCGTCGAACTGGAGGCGTTTCTCAACCGGTTCTCCCGGCTCAACGTGGAATACCTGAAAAGTCTCGGCGTCGAGTTCGAGATCGGCCGCCTCGTCAAAACGGTTGAGATGGATGCCGACAAGATCCTGCGCATCCTGCAGAACCTGGTGAACAACGCCGTGGAGGCGTTCGGCGAAAAAAAAGGCCGGGTCCGCGTGCGGGCGGAGGATCGCGACGACCATGTGCTGCTCTCGGTGAGCGACAACGGCCCCGGAATCCCGGAACACCTGCGCGCCCGTGTTTTCGAACCCTTCACCACGCACGGCAAGCCCAAGGGCACCGGCCTCGGCATGGCCATCGCCAAATCCTTCGTCGAGGCTCATCACGGCCGGCTCTGGTTCGAGTCCGTCACCGGCAAAGGCACCGCCTTCTTCATCCAATTGCCCGTGCAGCAGCCGCCGGCAACCGGGTGAAAGTGTTCAGTGTTCAGTGTTCAGTGGTTCACGGTTCATGGCGCTCCGGAGCGCCATTCAACGGTTCGTTAATCCTAAAAACGCAAGTTCATTTCGCTTTAAGTGAATCAAATTCTTTCGCGTATTTCGCGCATTTCGTAGTTAAACGTGATTTCAGATGAGCAGTCGCCGCATTCCGAAAAATCTCGTCTTCCGGACGGTCAAGTACCGCAGCAGCATCGATGGGCTTGGACCGCTTTACGCCGACTTGATCTATCGCCCGGATGGCCGGCCCAAACCCCTCACGGCCGTCCTTCACGGGTTCCACTGCACCCGGGGACACGTCACGCCTGACGGCGTCGCCCTGGCCCGGCGCGGCCTTTTCTGCGTGATGCCCGACATGCGCGGCCATGGCGATTCGGCGGGCCAACACGACTGCGGCGCCCTGCAAATCTGCGATATCGTGGACGCCCTCGGCCATGCCGCGAGGCGAGTCCCCGGGGAAATAGACCGGCGAAACGTCAACGCCGTCGGCTACAGCGGCGGCGGCGCCAATGTGCTGTCGCTGATGACCAAGTTCCCGGATCTGCTGAACGCCGGCGCCTCCTTTTTCGGCGTCAGCGACTACGAAATCTGGTATCGCACGAACGGCCGCCCCGACTGTAATCGCACCATGGAGCGCGCCATCGGCGGCACACCCGAGCAGGTCCCCGAGCGCTATGCGGCGCGCAGCTCGCTCAGGGCGATCGCGAACAATTCCCACACCCGTCTCCATCTTTTTTGGGATCGGGAGGAGACAGCCTGTCCCCCGCTCCTCAACGAGTGGTTCCTCGCCGCCGCCCAACGCCTGGGACACGACAATGTCCGGGCTTTTGTCAGCCAACCGGGAGATAAATCGCGCTGGATCCACGGCTACCGCGCCGACCATCCCGGCTTGGCGGCGGCCGACGACCTCTTCGTTCCCGCTTTCCTCGCATCGCCCCGGCCGAAGCCCCGGCCCGACAAGGGCGAGTTGGACGTCTGCGGCTATGTGGTGACCTCTCGGTTCGCCGTGTGGCTGGGAGACGGCAAATCGGGGCACGTCCGCATCCGTTACAACCTGGCGGGCCGCCGGCCGGTTGTCGAATGCGTGGGCGGCCTCGCTCTGATGGAATTTTAGATTTTGGATTTTAGATTGGCGGAAAACCGTCATGAAAGAGTTTGTCTGAGCAGGGGTGGTCTCAGGGTTCCGCCGTCGCCAAGGCTTCCGTCTTCGCTGAAGCTACGCCGGACAAGTCGCCGGACACGTCAGGGTTCCGTCTTCGCCAAGGCTACGCCGGACACGTCGGAGTTCGGCCCCGAATTCCCGCAACTCGATGTCTCAGGCACGCATGACACAAACGGCACGAAGA
>JACQHI010000107.1 GCA_016199105.1 Lentisphaerota bacterium
CGTGTTTGGCAACATGGAGGGCGAGACTCCGGCGAGCCGTCTGGGGTTTTGCAAGAAGCTCTTTAGAGGTCGAGAGTGAAGGGATACATAAAAAACGACCTGTAGGCGAAATATCGCAAGCGTTATAAACAGTGCATTCGAATGCTCAATGGACTCGAAAAGTCGCTTGAACGGCGCCCGCCCAGGGCGGGAACGCCGTTGGGCCGTAGTTGATGCCGTCGGTAGCGAGCCGAACCCCGAACACTGAACACCTTGTGAGCAGTTACAAAACATCAACCAAAGTCGTCTCATCCTCGAAGGGCGCGGAGACCCTCCTCTCCCCCGGACGGATACCGACCGTCGTGCGCGGCTTGATGGCCAACCTGCCCGTGACGGATATCCACACGCACCTGTTCGATCCGGCCATGGGCGACCTGCTGCTCTGGGGCATCGATGAATTGCTGACCTATCATTACCTCGTGGCCGAGGTGTTCCGCGCCCGACCGGATTTGCGAGCCGACGCGTTCTGGGCCATGCCGAAAACCGGCCAGGCGGACTTGATCTGGCAGGAACTGTTTGTAAACCGGTCGCCCGTTTCGGAAGCCTGCCGCGGCGTGGTGACCGTGTTGACCGCCCTGGGGCTGGATCCCCGCAGCCGGACGCTCGCGAAATTCCGAAAATTCTTCTCCGGTTTCACCGCCACCCGGTACACCGATACGGTGCTTCGTCTGGCCGGGGTTGAAAAAGTCTTTATGACCAACGACCCCCTTGACCCGGCGGAACACCCCATCTGGACAAAAGGCTTCCCCAGGGATCCCCGTTTCCTGGGCGTGCTCCGCCTGGATTCGGCGGTCATGAACTGGCCCGACGGCGCGCCCCGGCTCATGGCCATGGGCTATGCGGTTGACACCTCGCTGTCCGGAAAAACCATGAGCGAGATCCGCCGCTACCTCAACGACTGGCTCGTCCGTTTGGACGCCCGTTATATGGCGATCAGCCTCCCTCCCACCTTCCGCTATCCGGATGTCACGTCCCCCCTGACCGACCTGATGGTCAAGGCGGTCCTGCCGGTGGCGCGCGAGAGGAACCTGCCGGTGGCCATGATGATCGGCGTCAAAAAACTGGTAAACCCCGAGTTGCGGCTGGCCGGCGACTCTCTGGGCCGCGCGGAGATCGAAACCGTGGAGAGACTCGCGCGCGACTTCGGCGCCGTGCGATTCCTCGTCACGATGCTCTCCCGGGAAAATGCCCATGAACTCTGCGTGGCGGCCCGCAAATTCAAAAACATCCTGCCGTTCGGTTGTTGGTGGTTCCTGAACAATCCCAGTTTGATCCGCGAACTCACGGCCATGCGCCTCGAACTGCTGGGACTGAGCTTCATTCCCCAGCATTCGGACGCGCGGGTTCTCGATCAACTCGTGTATAAGTGGACCCACTCCCGCGCCGTCATCGGCGGGATCTTCGCCGAACAGGTTGGCCGTTTGGCCTTGTCCGGTTTCCGCCCGACCGCGGGCGAGATCGCCCGCGACATCGGCCGCCTTTTTGGCGGCCGATTATTGGATTGAAAGCGACGGTTCGGGCAGGTAGTGTTCGGGGTTCAGGGTTCGGGTAAGCGTACAGGAATCTATCCCAAAACCACATAAACCCTGAGTTAGGTGCCATGGACGAAAAGAAATCAATCGACGCCGATCCCGAGGTGGAACACTTCAAGCCCGGCGAAAACCTGCCGGCGCCCAAGACGCCTCCGCTTCCGGCCATGGAAATGGTCAAATCGCTTCTGGAGGAAATCCTGGACAACGAACGGAAGCGCATGCGGAACGAGCTCTACGGGATGGGCTTGATCTTTCTGGGCATTCTCGTCGTCATCCTCGGGGGGGGGCTTCTGGCTCGTCCAGAACATCCTGGGCCAATTGCAGACGGAACGCCAGATATCCGAGCAGTCGCGTCTGACCACGCTCGAACAACTCTCCACCTACGGCCGCACCGCCCAGCATACCGAGAAACGAATCGAGGGCACCCTGGAGGATATCAAGGAAGGCAAGGACACCCTCGGCAACCAGATCGAAGAACAAAGCCAAAAGCTCGATGATTTTCACAAGGCGCTCGCCGGCCTCGAAAGGGAAAACCGCGAGCTGACGGAGATCATGAAAGGCCGCGATGCCCAATCCCGGGAAAGTTTGATGGAGAAAATGAAAGCCCAGGAGGCCGCCATCGAAGACCTGCGTGACAAGATTGTCGCCGCCGAAATCCAACTCCCGGACGACGCAGAGGCGCCAGCGCCCCGGACCGCCCCTCCCAGGGTGTCCACCGCCCCCCTGACCATCATGATCAACAAGGATACGCCGCTTCGCCTTCCGCTCCCCTCGCCATAGAGTTCACGATGACCCTCCGCCAGAAAACGATGCTCTGGACAACCGTTCTGCTGATCGCCTCCATGCTCGGGGTCTATGGCATCGCGCAAAAACTGATCATCCGGGATTTTTTGATCCTCGAAAAACAGCGCGCGGACCAGCGCATGGAATCCATTCGCCAACTGCTCCAAAGCGAATTGAATCAACTGCGTGAAGTCAACAGCGACTGGTCCGTCTGGGATGATTCCTATGCGTTCATCCAGGACGGCAACCCAGAGTTTATCGAGGCCAATCTGCAGGTGACCGCCTTTCGCGTCATCCGCGTCAACCTCCCCATCTTCATGCAGGGTTTGGACGTCATCCGCTATGCCACGCTCTTCGATTTTTCGGAGGAAACCGAGTTGCCCGCCCCCGGCGAGCTGCTGGAAACGGTCCGGGCGTTCGTCCGCTCCCAAACCGCCGACGCGCTCAAGGAAGGAACCACGGGACTGCTGCCCCACGGCGAAAAAATCTATCTCGTCTCGGCGCACGCCATCCTGCCCTCCTCCGGCGAAGGCGACAGCCGGGGCGCCATCGTGTTCTGCCGGCTCCTGAGTGAAGCCGAAATTCAGCGCATGGCCGGTATTGTCCTGCAACCCTTCTCGATCGTTCGGCTGGAAAATCCCTCCGTTCCCGAGGACATCCGACGCCCGCTCATGCAATCCCGGGACCGACACCCCGCGCTCATTCGACGCGAAGGGCCGGCGCAATTGACGGCTTATGCCCTCTTGCGCGACCTGACAGGCCGGTCTTTGTTCGTCATCCAGGCGCCCATGCCCCGGCCCATTTATGCGCAAGGCGTCACGCTCGTCCGTTATTTCATGGTTGCCCTGTACGTCGTGGGCACCGGCCTGATCCTGGTCATGCTGTTCCTGTTGGGGCGGATGGCTCTGAATCCCCTGTCCCGCCTCAGCAGCGAGGTGAAACGGATCGCCCAACAAGACAACCTTTCGGTCCGTCTCTCCGCCACGGGCGCCCACGAGTTGGACACCCTCGTCCATATGCTGAACAAGCTTTTCGAGCACCTCCAACAAACCCAGGACTCGCTCCGGCAAAGCGAACGAAAATACCGCGGCCTGATCGAGACCCTGCAGGAAGGCATCTGGGTCGTCGACCGGGACGCCTGCACCACCTATGTGAACCCCCGCATGGCGGCCATGCTGGGCTATACGGCGGAGGCGATGCTGGGCAAACACCTGTTCGATTTCATGGACGAACGCGGGAAGGCGCTCTGCGCCCGCAACCTCGAGCGCCGCGAACAGGGCAGCAACGAACCGCACGAGTTCGAATTCATCCGCAAACGCGGCGACCGCATCTACACGATGATCGAAACCGTGTCCATCACGGACGAAAAAGACCGCTACGCCGGCGCCATTTCGGGCGTCATGGACATCACCGACCGGAAGCGCACGGAGCAGGCCCTGATGAACTCCCAGAAACTGGAAGCCATCGGGGTCCTGGCCGGCGGCATCGCCCACGATGTCAGTAATATCGTCATGGGCATCATGTGTTACGGCGAACTCGCGCTTCATCAATTGCAGAAGGCAGGTCTGGCGACGGATAACGTCGAGGAAGTCCTGCGCACCGGCCGGCGCGCCAAGGCCCTGGTGGATAAAATCCTGGCCTCCCGCCAAACGAACAAACCGCCCGCCGAATCGGCGCGCATCCATGTCGCCGTGATGGAGGCGCTGAACATGCTCCACGCGTCCATGCCCGAAAACATCAAGGTGCAGTGCAATCTCGATCCGTCGTGCAAACCTGTCCGCGCGGACCCCCTTCAGATCGTTCAACTCGTCATGAATCTCTGCACCAATGCGCGACGCGCCATGCGGGAGACCGGCGGCATTCTCGATGTCAAACTGGTTCCCGCCGCCGCGGATGCCGCGCTCTGCAAAGCCGTCGCCGGCCTCGCGCCCGGCCCCCATGTCAAACTGTCCGTTCGGGATACCGGCTGCGGGATGAGCGCAGAGACCCAGGCCCATATCTTCGAGCCGTTTTTCACGACGCGCGAAGGCGCGGATGGCATCGGGCTGGGTCTTTCCGTGGTCAAGAACATCGTCGCCCAGTTGGGCGGCGCCATCGCCTTGACCAGCGCGCCCGGCAAGGGAACCCTGTTCGAGATTTATCTGCCCTGCGAGGAATGAGGATGGCCTGCCATGAGCAAGTTCCCCCAGGGGACGCGTCGAATGGCGGAGAGGGGGGGATTCGAACCCCCGGTACCAGTTAACCCGGTACGACGGTTTAGCAAACCGCTGCCTTCAGCCACTCAGCCACCTCTCCGTGCGCGGGCAACAAGC
>JACQHI010000104.1 GCA_016199105.1 Lentisphaerota bacterium
CGTGTTTGGCAACATGGAGGGCGAGACTCCGGCGAGCCGTCTGGAGTTTTGCAAGAAGCTCCTTATGCAAATTCGCAGACTAGCAGCGGTAGCTCGCGGTGCGCCTTTTTGCGGCTATTTTTTCCTGGTCGTTGGCTCTTTCTTGTCAGCGATCGCGATTCGCGCCGCCGAGCCCGCCGTCCCGGCTCAGTCTCCCGAACGCCGTGCCAGCCCCGCGGGCATGGCCTTGATTCCCGCCGGGTCTTTTGAAATGGGGGATAACTTTGCCCTGGCGTGGGGGGCGGTTCCCGTCCATTCGGTCCCCGTGAGCGCGTTTTGGATGGATGCGACGGAAACCAGCAACGAGGCCTTGCGCCGGGTTTGTCAATGGGCCTGGGAACAAGGCCGGATCGAGGTCAAGCCTACGGCAGTCCTGAATCGGGAGGGGCTTCCCAGGCCGCTGTTCGGCGTCAACATTCCGGCCGGCGCACTGACTTTCAGCAACGGCGTCTTTGGCGTCGTCAGGGGGAAGGAGGTCATGCCGTGCGTGAGTGTGACCTGGTATGGCGCCCTGGCGTTCGCGTATTTCCGCACGGAAATGGAAAACGAAAAGGGCGGACATCTGCGGCAGGCGATATCCCTGACGGACTGGACCGTCCGGTTGACGGACGACGGCTATCGGCTTCCGACGGAAGCGGAATGGGAAAAGGCGGCCCGCGGCGGACTGATGGGCCAGCATTTCCCCTGGGTGGGTTCTGACCCCGATTACCCGTCCCAGATCGACGGCACGATGGCGAATTATCTGAACAGCGGCGATCCTCGCGATAACGATGAAACGCCCTGCGGGTATTATAACGGCGTCTCGATTCCCGGCATCAAGAACATGACCAACGGTTACGGGCTGTACGACATGGCCGGGAATGTATGGGAATGGTGCGCGGACTGGTTCGATGCCGACGCCTATAAAGCCTTTCCGCCACGGGCATGGCCGCCGGATCCGAGAGGACCGGAGCGGAGTCCCTGGGACGCGCGGGTCATCCGCGGCGGCTCGTTTTTTTACACGCCGGAGCATCTGCGTTGCGCGTACAGGAGTTATCTGCTTCCGGAGGAGTCCAATCATCTGACCGGCTTTCGCTGCGTCCGCAGCGTCGAAAAACGGGAGGGCATCCCGTCGGCCCTAAGGATTGAGCCGTCCAGTCCCCCGATTGCGTCCGCGAAGCCCGCCACGCAGCAGGAGCTGGTGGAAGCCGACTGGCTCCGCCAGGACCAATTGGAGGGCCCGGACGCCGAGTTTGAACGGGGTGCGGACAAGGCCCGGTCGTTACTGCTGGCCACCTTGGATCTGCTTTCACAAGAGGGCGGAGTTTCGGGCGATGACAAACGGCAGTCTCGGATGAAGCTTCTATCATCGAAAATGGAGCAGAGTACGCGTGCGGCATCGGAAAAGGATTGGCGCCAGGTCTATCTCGAAATCCGCTGGGCGAGACGGCTGCTGCTGCTTTCGGATCCGCGCCTTGCCTTCGACCGCCTGCTGATCGTCAAACGCGGGCCGCCGCGTTTCATCAGCAACATGTGCGATCAATATCTGGGCCGGTTCAGCGTGGCGGGGGATGGGCTTGTCGTCCTTGATCGCTGGCGCGAGACTCCGGAACCCAGGGTATTGTTCCCGGGGCAGGGGGGGCGGGGCGCGGTCTTGAATCCCGACCTGTCTTTCGACGGGCGCCGGGCGCTGTTCGCCTTCTGCGATCATGCGGTCACGAACAGCGAGGATCGCCGCTATTTCATCTACGAGGCCGAACTCGATGGCTCGGGCGCGCGGCAGGTGACCGGGAAACCCGGCAGCGACCCGCTGGAGGGCCATGCCGGCCGCCAGACCGCGGCGATCGAAGATGTGGATCCCTGCTACCTCCCCGACGGCGGGTTTTGTTTCCTGTCCACGCGCTGCCAGAGTTTCGGGCGCTGTCATGGCGGACGGTACGCGCCGGCGTTCGTGCTGTACCGCGCCAACGCCGACGGCGGCGGCATTCGCCGGCTCAGTTTCGGGGAAATGAACGAATGGAATCCTTCGGTCCTGACTGACGGCCGCATCATCTTCACCCGCTGGGAGCATGTGAACCGGCATGACGCCCTGTTTCAGGGGCTCTGGACCTGCCGGCCGGACGGCTCGGGCGTGGCGCATTATTACGGCAATTATTCGCCGAATCCCTCCATGACGGCGGAGGCGAAGACCATTCCCGGTTCGACGAAGATCGTCGCCACGGCCATGGCGCATCACTCCACGACCACCGGCTCATTGATTCTCATCGACCGGGAAAAGGGGGAGGACGGCCTCGCGCCCCTGACCCGGCTGACCCCCGAAACCGTGTTCCCCGAAAGCGAAGGCTGGCCGGTGGGGCATTACGCCAATCCGTGGCCGATATCCGAAGGCTTGTGTCTGGCCGCTTATTCCCCCGATCGGCTTCCGGCCACGTGGGAAACCGCGCGCCGCAACGCGTATGGGATTTATTTGGTGGACAGCGCCGGGGGACGGGAACTGATCCATCGGGATCCCGACAGTTCCTGCTTTTCGCCCATTCCCGTCCAACCGCGAGTCAAGCCGCCGGTAATCCCATCCGTGCTGGCGGCCGCGAGGACGGATGCCCTGTGCCTCATCCAGGACGTGACTCGCAGCACCCATCCGATTCCGACGGGCACGGTGAAGGCCATTCGCGTCGTCCGCCTGTATGAACAGCCGGAAGCCCGGTCGGCGCCCCGCAGTTGGGTGGGCAACGAGCTGGTCAAGGGCGTGCTGGGAACCGCGCCGGTCCAGCCCGACGGGTCCGCGGCCTTTCGCGTTCCCGCCGGTGTGCCCATGCTGTTCCAGTTGCTGGACGCAAATGGCATGTCCGTGTTCGGCATGCGAAGCCAGGTGTATTTCCAACCGGGCGAAACCGTGAGTTGCGAAGGCTGCCATGAACCCCGCAATGCGGCGCCGTCCGCGACCACTGCGCAGCCGAAGGCTTTTTCGGCCGTGTCCGTCATTGCGTCCGGCGCGCCGTCCGGCTTCAGTTTCGCGCGCGCCGTTCAACCGGTGCTGGACCGGTATTGCATCGCCTGTCACGGACTCTCCAGGAAAGACGGGGAATTGAATCTGCTCGGAACACCCACCGAACGCTTCAATACGGCCTATGAATCGCTTGTGACGCGCCCCGGAATGGTGGCCCTGGCGCGGCGCAACGAGGAAACGATCGGCAGCCGACCCGGGGATTACGGCGCCGTCGCGGACCGGTTGGCCGCGCTATTGCTGGCGGGGCATGGGGCGAAACTCGACGCGCCCGGTTTCCTGCGCATCGTCGAATGGCTGGATTTAAATGCCCCATATTATGGCGACTATTCGCTCTCGCGGACCGAACGGATACGGCCGGCTGCAAGCAAGGTTGCCGCGCTGCGAGACCATATTCGATCCCGCATGCCGACGCCCTATTCAACGTGGGCGGACGATCCTCTGGACGCCCTTGTCAACCTGGCCGATCCGGCTCAGAGCCGCATCCTCATGGCGCCGCTGGCCGATACGGCGGGCGGCTGGGGGCAGGGCGCCACCATCCTGTGGCGGGACAAATCCGATCCGGGTTATCAGGCGCTGTTCCGGCAGATCGCCAATCTGGTCAGTGCCGGCCGCGAATAAGGTTTATCGTGGTCCACTATCAGCCTTCGCCGGATGGCGCTGCGTCCATACTACGATTACATTCAATAGCAAGAAAACAGGTCAATAAAGTCCATAACGAAAGGAGCGACCATGAAAACTATGGAGCGCAAAAATTTGACGAAACCCGACGAAGTGCGGACGTTCGATAAGGGCAGGCTTGAACTTGTGAACATCGGCGGAGGCATGGTGGGGCGGCTCACCCTGGAG
>JACQHI010000105.1 GCA_016199105.1 Lentisphaerota bacterium
AGGTCACGCGGCCTACAGTTTTCCCTTATTGTTGAGGGGCGTTGTAGGCCCGGTGACCCCACCGGGCGATTAATTTTCACTTCTCTGGATGGTGGGGTGTCCGTTATTGTGGCGCAGGCGTCCCGCCTGCCTTCAGTTTTTCATGGATGGCGGCGATCAGTTTCTTTTCCAGTTCGGGATTTTCCTTCATGGCCACGACGGACGCGTCGCGGCCCTGGCCGAGCTGCTCGCTCCCGAACGACAGCCACGATCCGCGTTTTTCGATGACGTTGTGCTGGATCGCCGCGTCCACGACGGAGCCTCCCCACGAAATGCCCTCGGCGTAATTGATGTCGAACTCCGCTTCGAGAAACGGCGGGGCCATCTTGTTCTTGACGACCTTGACCTTCGTGCGGTTCCCGGTGACACGGCCGGTGGCATCCTTGATCACGCCGGTCCGGCGGATATCCAGCCGGACGGACGCGTAGAATTTCAGCGCGCGGCCGCCGGGCGTCGTCTCCGGGTTGCCGAACATCACGCCGATTTTTTCGCGGAGCTGGTTCGTGAAGATGCAGCAGGTCTTGGACTTCGAGATGGCGGCCGTCAGCTTGCGCATGGCCTGCGACATCAGGCGGGCCTGCATGCCCATGACCGCGTCGCCCATCTCGCCCTCGATTTCCGCGCGGGGCGTGAGCGCGGCCACGGAATCCACCACCACGACGTCCACGGCGTTGCTCCGGATCAGCGTCTCGGCAATGGTCAACGCCTCCTCGCCCGAGGACGGCTGCGACACGAGCAGCTCATCCACCTTGACGCCGATTTTCCGGGCATAGCCCGGGTCCATGGCGTGCTCGGCGTCGATGAACGCGGCCACGCCGCCGCTCTTCTGGGCGTTGGCCACCACGTGAAGCGTCAGCGTGGTCTTGCCCGAGGATTCCGGTCCGAAAATCTCCGTGACCCGGCCGCGGGGCAGGCCGTGGACGCCCAGCGCCAGGTCCAGCGAGAACGCGCCCGTCGAGATCACCGGCACCGCCGCATGGGTCTCGACATCCCCCATGCGCATGATCGCGCCGTCGCCGAACTGCTTCTGAATCTGGGCGACGAGATTATTCAGCACCGTCAGGTTTTCCTTGCCCTCCGCTCCCTTGGCTTCTTTGCCTTCCGCCGGCTTGCCCGCTTTGGTGGTCATGTGTCGTTCTCCTGTTAGGCTTTTTTCAATGTGTGGAGAGGATAGCACGCGGGACATGGAGAGGCAAGCGGCGTAAATTGATTCGATGAGAGATTAAGGAAAAAGATTACGGTAAAGATTAAGGGTGGGTTGTCACAACCCAAAACCTAAAACCCAACACCCAGAACCTAACATCCCTCTTCGCCGGGCTTCGCGGGACAAGCCCACAACCCAAAACCTAAAACCTTCCCCTAACACCCACCATCCCTCTTCTTCCAGCTTTCAGGTTTCAGGTTTCAGCCCTCATCCCTCTTCTTCCAGGTTTCAGGTTTCAGCCCTCATCCCTTTATTTGTATCCCTTCGGATGCGCGCGATGCCAGTCCCAGGCGCTGCGGATGATCGCGTCCAATCCGCTATGCCGGGGCTCCCAGCCCAGCACTTGCTTCGCCTTGCCGGCGTCGGCCACGAGGCGCGCGGGATCGCCCGGCCGCCGCGGCGACATGGCCACGGGAATCGGATGCCCCGTCACCCGGCGCGCCGCCTCAACCACCTCTTTCACCGACTGCCCGGCGCCCGTGCCCAGGTTCACGGCCCCGGAAAAATCCGTCTTCAACGCCTGGATATGCGCCACGGCCAGGTCCACGATATGGATGTAGTCCCGGATGCAGGTGCCGTCCGGCGTGTCATAGTCGTCCCCGAACACCCGGACCTCCTTCTGTTGGCCGAGCGCCACCTTGAGCACGTTGGGGATCAGGTGCGATTCGGGCTCGTGGTCCTCGCCGTATTTCTCCGAGGCGCCGCAGGCGTTGAAATAGCGGAGGAACACCGGCCGGAACCCGTGCTGACGCCGGTTCCAATCCAGGATTTTTTCGAGCATCAGCTTGGACTCGCCGTAGGGATTCGTCGGCCGCTGGGGCGTCTCCTCGGTGATGGGCGAGCGCTCCGGCTGGCCGTAGGTCGCGCAGGTCGAGGAAAACACGATGTGCCGCGTGCCGGCCTTCAGCATCGCCTCGGCCAGGTTGATCCCGCCGCGGACGTTGTTCCCGAAATACAGCTCCGGCCGCTCCATGGACTCGCCCACGAGCGCGTAGGCGGCGAAATGCACGACGGCCTCGGGCCGGGCCTTGAGGAGGGCCGCCCCGATCTCCGCGTCATGGCGCAGATCGCCCTGGATAAACGTCGCCCGCCGGTCCACGGCCGGCCGGTGCCCGCGTTCGAGGTTGTCGAAGATGACGACGTCGTGGCCTTCGTCGAGCAGCATTTCCGCCGTCACGCTGCCGATGTAGCCGGCTCCTCCAGTCACAAAAATTTTCATGGTCCGAAGTCTAATGGAGGGGGATCCGTGTTACCAGAAAAAAATCAATTGCCCGCTGGGGTCACGGGTCTCCAGGGAAGAGGGAACTACGAAACACGCGAAAGGCACGAAAATGGAAGTCCTAGATACTGTTTGCGGATGTTGGTTAACTTTGGCCATTACCCGAAACTCGAGCGGTTCGTAGCACTTTCGCGTATTTCGCGCATTTCGTAGTTAAAAGTGATTTCAGATTCGCTGAGTCGTAACGATTTCCGGATGATTTCGAATACGGCTCAAGGGCCGGCCACGAACTTCAGCGCGGCGGAATTGATGCAGTACCGGAGGCCGGTTGGCTTCGGGCCGTCCGGGAACACGTGGCCCAGATGGGCATCGCAGCGGGCGCAGCGGATCTCCTTGCGGACCATGCCGAAGGATTTGTCCTCCACGGTTTTCAGGTTCAGCTCGTGAACGGGCTGGAAGAAGCTGGGCCAGCCCGTGCCGGACTCGAACTTGTCGTCGGACCGGAACAGGTCCGTGCCGCAGCACACGCACCGATAGACGCCGGCGCCATGGTGTTTGTAGAGGGCGCCCGTGAAGGCGCATTCCGTGCCGCCATGCCGGGCCACCTGGAATTGCTCGGGCGTCAGGAGCGCTTTCCACTCGGCCTCCGTGCGGACCACGCGCGGCACGGTGAGCACAGCCTTTTTCTCCACGGAATAAATCCGGACCGACCCGACCGCATTCGTTGTCATGACGTTGGTCTCCCCGCTCCAGGCGTTGACCGTCGTGAGCGCCAGACCGACACCCAGCGCCAGCCCCGCGACGCGATTTGTTTTCATGGATCGACCCTCCATGTGAACACTCTATCGGATGGGCATGGCTTGTTCAAGCGGCGATTTCATCGGCCACATTTTGGATCCGGGAAAGGTCCCGATCCCGATTGGAGTCGGGACCCACGTGGGTCCCAGTTCCAACTGGGACCTTTTATTGGATCCGGGAAAGGTCCCGATCGGAGTCGGGACCTACTGGGGCCCAGTTCCAACTGGGACCTGTTACATGGCCGCACAAGCAAGCTTCATCGATCCGCCACCCCGGAAAAACGATGGACACCGTTTTCAAAGCGCCTATCATACAGCCGATGATCCATAAAGCCAAAGCCCTGCATGATCGCGTGCGGAACCTGAATCCCCAACTGCAGTTGTTCCTTGCCGGCGTGGGGCTCATGGCGATCGCCTCGGGCATTTTCGAAACCACCCTCAATAATTTCCTCAACGACACCTTCGCCCTCGGCGCGGACGCGCGGGGATTCCTGGAATTCCCCCGGGAGCTGCCCGGCTTCCTGACGGCGCTGTTCGTGGGCCTGCTGTTCTTCCTGCCCGAAACCCTGATCGCCGCCCTGTCCGCCTTCGCCCTCGGCGCGGGCATGCTCGGCATCGCCCTCTGGGGAACGAACTGGTCCGTGATGCTCGTCTTCCTGACGCTCTGGAGCGTGGGCGTCCATCTCATCATGCCGGTCCGATCCTCCATCAGCATGGACCTGGCGGAGGTCAATCGGAAAGGCCGCCGCCTGGGCCAGATCCAGGGCGCCGGCATCGCGGCCGGCATTATCGGGTGCGGCCTGGTCTGGCTGATCCTGTGGAAGAATCCCGCGAATTATTCCCTGATTTTCATCATCGGCGGCGCGGCCGCCATGCTGGCCGGCTTCTTTTTCCTCGCGATGCGGCTCCCGGGCCACCACCTGAAGCGGCCAAAGTTCATCTGGCGGCGGGAATATTCGCTCTATTACACCCTCTCCTTTTTCTTCGGCGCGCGAAAACAGATTTTCCTCACGTTCGCCCCGTGGGTGCTGGTGAAAATTTTCAACCAGCCGGCCACAATCTTCGCCCAGCTCTATATCGTCGCCTCCCTGCTCGGTATCGCCCTCCAGCCCATGCTCGGCAAGGCGATCGATCGGTTCGGCGAGCGCCGCGTGCTGATGCTGGATGCCGTGGGCGTGGCGCTGGTCTGCGCCGGCTACGGCACCGCGCATCTCCTGGGCCAGCCCCGCCTCGCCTTGTGGATCCTCTACGCCTGCATGGTGGGCGACCAGCTTCTCTTCGGCACCGGCATGGCCCGCGACACCTACCTCTCGAAGATCGTTCTCAAGCCCGAACACCTCAATCCCACGCTCTCGCTCGGGGTGACGATCAATCACGCCGTCTCGATGTCCATCCCGGCCGTGGGCGGACTAATGTGGGAATACTGGGGACACGGCACCGTGTTCGCCGGCGCCGCCGGCATCGCGCTGCTCATGCTCTTCGTCGCCGCCCGCCTGAAAGTTCCCGCCTCCGTCCGGAATTGACCGGCGCCGGATCATCCGCAACGAACGCCGCTGCTGCGGGTGGTGCGGGCATTCCGTGCGCGCACATCTTCCCAACGCCACAACGCAACAGAACGACACACAAAACGCAGCGGGTTCGCAGCCCCCGCTGTACTATTGGGGCATTGTCGCCAGTACAGCAGGCGCTATGTGCCTGCTGATGGCTGTTGACTTGCCCTCGCCACCATGCTCTAAACTTTCTCCATGAAACAGGCCCTTCTGCTCACGGCCATCGTCAGCCTTGGCGTCCTCCTGCCGGCCGCCGCGCCGGTGGCAGTGAAGAAGAATCCCTTCGGCGTCATGGTCGGCGCGCCCGGAGGGATGTCGAACGAGCTCAAGATGAAGGTCGCCGGGGAACTCGGCGTCGCCTATTACCGGACGGCGATCTTCACCGGCGCGTGGAAAGGGTCGCACCCCGAGGCTGACGCGGCCGTCAAGGCCGGCCTGAAACTCGTCCTGACCGTGCGCGCCGGCGACGGGCCGGGACGGCGCGGAACCCCCCAACCCGGCGGGCCGCCGAAGGATATGGCGGCGTACGGGAAGCGCGTCGGCGAGATTCTCGATGCCTGCCACCCCGCCCTTCTGGTGGTCGAAAACGAGGAAAACTCCATGGCGCTCTTCTACAACGGCACCCCCTCCGAATACCACGCCCAGCTCAAAACCGCCGCCGAAGCGGCCCATGCACGGGGGATCAAGTGCGCCAACGGCGGGCTCGTCAGTTCCCTCGTGATCGCGCTGACGGCGGACCAGTACGCCGAAGCGGGGGACCGCGACAAAGCCGAGGCGTTCCTCCGCCGGGCTCTGGACGAGAAACACTACCGGCTGTTCGAGAAGGGCGGCGACAGGGTCAGGGAACAACTCCAGCGGGGGAAGGCGCTGCTCAAGGGCTACAAGGATGCCGGCGCGGACTATGTCAACTTCCACTGGTATGCCGACGACCCGGAGGCGCTGGCCGAGGTGGTGCGCTATCTGGAAAAGGCCGCGGGACTGCCCGTCCTCTGCAACGAGATGGGCCAGCAGAAGAACACCCGGCCCGAGCAGGTCACCCGGATGCTGACCAAGTCGCTGGAGCTCGGACTCCCCATCGTCGTCTGGTTTTCAATGGACATCCCCGGCTACGGCGAGGCGAAGGGCCTGACCGAGCCCGACGGCGCCCTGCGCGACAACGGCCGCGCCTTCCGGACGTTCATCGCCGACCGCTTTGAATGAACCCATGGCCAACAATGCCAAAACGCACCGGGCCTGGATGTGAATATGCCCCGGAGGGCGACGGGCCCCCGTCGCCGCTTCCCCGATCCCGGCGGCAGGGGCCTGCCGCCCTCCAGCGATCACGGATCATCCTTTCGTGTATTCCGTGTGGTTCGTGGTGAATCATTCATGCCGACAAAGCGGTTGAGGTTGATCAGGCCCCTCTTTTGTTGAGCCCTTTGCGGCAAAGCGCCGCCGCCGCCACAAACACGCCGGCCGTCCAGTCCAGGAGTTCCGGCATGGCATATTCGTTCCGAACCTCGATGCTGCCGTTCGCGACATTGTATTTTTCCCAAAGCCCGCCGGTCCGCCGGAACACGCGGGTCACGAGCGCCAGGTATTTTTCCGCCAGCCGGAGCGCGTCCGCCCGGAACCCGTATCGCAGAAGCCCGGCGATCGCCACCCACTGGAGCGGCGCCCAGCCGTTGGGATAATCCCACTGGAAAGCCGTCGCGCGTGGACCGCGCGGACACGTCACAATCCCGTATTCCGCCTCGAGCCCGGCCAGACCGCGCCGCGAGGCCGACGCCTGGCCGGCCGATGCCAGACCCGCCCAGAGCGGATGCCAGGAGGCCGCCGTGACCATCGGGTTCAGGCAGTCCCGCCGAAAATCGTAGTCCACGAAAACGCCGCGCTCCTCATCCCAGCAGAACCGGTTCATGAGCGTTTTCCGTTGTTCGGCCCGGCGCCGCCATGCCGCCGGGTTGCCGGCCCCGCACGTCTCGCAAAATTCCGCCAGAAGCCGCTCATACACATAGAGATTGCTGTTCAGGTCCACCGGGTTCCAGTCGGCGCACCGGAGATCGAAGCGCGGGGTGAAATCCCAGCCCGACTCGGCGCCCGCGGTGAAATGCACGGCCCATGCCTCCACCTTCTCCGGGGCATCGCCTCCGGGCGTCTCCAGGCGCAGGCGGTCGGTGAATTCGCGGTACAGGCGGCGGTGCTCCCCGGCGTCCGTGACGTTGGAACCGTACCGGTTCAAGCCCGTGGGCGCGAGACGGCGCGTCATCCAGAACGCGTACTCGCGTTCCAGAACCTGCCGGGCGCGATCCAGCCAGGACCGGTCCGGCAACGCGGCCTGCACATCCCGCACCATCATGGCCAGGTAGGGCGGCTGGGAGTTCCGGAGGTAAAACGTCCGGTTCCCGTTGGGCACGAACCCGAACCGATCCATCAAGTGCAGGAGATTGTCGGTATTCGCCCGCGCCAGCCGGGGCAAGCCCTGCGCGATCAGGCCGAGGTTGGTGAAATAGGCGTCCCAGTAGTAGATTTCCTGGAACGCGTCCTTCACCGAGGGCACGATATAGGGGAACGGCAGGCCGATCAACGTGCCGGTATCCGCCGGGGTTTCCCGGAGACAGGCCATCCAGTGGTTCCGGATAAAATCGAGAACCCGCCCCACTTCCCTGGAATTCAAGACCGGCATTGTCGGCCTCCCGGATCAACCGCGCAACTGCGTTTCGAAAATGTATGTATCAGCACGCGCACCATACTCGCCCTTTTTCGAGAAGACAAGTCATCCCCGGACGCATTGGGCCAGTGGTGTAGAGGAAAGTCAGCCAGCCGCCTTCGCTAAGAAGCTACGGCGAGCCAAGAGAATGGCCGACTTACACTTTCGAGTCCTTCGGTCACTGGCCACATGGGCCCGTTGTCACAAGGTGCGATGTAGTAGGTCGGCCATTCTCTTGGCCCGCCGTCTTGCTTGCCAAGCCATAGCCTGGCGACGGCTGGTCCGCCGTAGCCTTATGCGAAGGTGGAAGCTTCTTGGCGAAGGCGGCTGGCTGACCCTCTTTCGGCTTCTCCCTGCGGCAACTGGCCCATTGCTTTTTTGTCTTTTTTCCGGTTGTTCCCGGCGGAGGGTATTGCTATAGTCGGCTTTGTTATGGATTCCTTGACGGTCAATTCTCCCGAAAAGGGCAACATGGCGGCGCCCGACGTGCTGAAGCTCAAGCTCTTGCCCCTGCCCACGAGCGACGGCGACGGCGCGCTGGACACGGAACTCGACGGCCTCCTCAAAACCTCCCTGGAGCATTTCCAGCGAAGCGCCTCGGATTACCGGTTTGTCCCCGAAAAAGGCGTCATCCGCCAGCTCGAGGAACTGCTGCAGGCGGAACCCCTGCCCGCCAACAAGCGCACGTTCAGCTTCGCCATCAACAATCTCCGGGCGCATTTCAACCTGAACGATCCCGAGCACCCGGAAGCCAATAACGGCCGGATTTGCCTGTATGTGTCGGAAGACAAACTCCAGGTCTTCCTCACGCTCACGCCCCCCCGGCCGGACGGCGACATGCCGACCATCAGCACGATCCAGACCGCGCTGGCCCACGCCGGCATCGTCCACGGCCTGGACGAGCCCGCCATGGAACGGGCGCTGGAAACGGTCCGATCCCGGCGCGACGTGGTCTGGTGCGCCCTCATCGCCCGGGGCGTTCCGCCCGTTCCGGTGCGGCTCGACCGGATCGAATTCAAGACCCGGATTTTCGACAAGCCGCTGATCCGGAAGGATATTCGAAAGATGGAAGCCGCCATCATCCCGCTCTGGAAGCCGCTCCACGAGGACGATGCGATCGGCGTGTTGAAAGCCTCCAATACGGCCGCTCCCGGCAAGGATGTTTTCGGACAGCCCATCCCTCCGCCCCCGCCCTGCCTCCTGCTGGACCTCAGCGAGGACGTGGTCCAGGGGCCGAACGGAACCCTGAAGGCCCGCGCCGCCGGCTACGTCGTCACCGACGGCAAGCGCGTGGACATCATGCCGCTCTATTTCATGGACAATCCCGCCGCCGGCACCGCGAAGCTGTCGTTTCCCGGCGTGGTCCTGGTGCGCGGCCACCTGCGCGGCCCCGGCGCCATCGAATGCGACGACCTGTTCATCGTGGGCAACTGCGAACAGGTGAAAATCGTCTCCCGCAACGATGTCTTCATCAGCGGCGGCATCGTGGGCCATAACCAGACGGAGCTCGACGCCGACGGCGGCATTTACGCCTCCTTCATCAGCGAGGCGAAGCTGTCCGCCCTGGGCGAGGTCATCGCCGACAACGCCATCATCAACAGCCAGGTGATCAGCGGCATCCGGATCCGCGTGCTGTCCCCCAAGGGCATGATCGCCGGCGGCACCCTGATGGCGCTCCGCGAAATCGCGGCCTCGACCATCGGCTCGGAATTCGGCATGCTCACCCAAACGGTGGTGGGCAAGGACTTCCTGAGTTCGTCCCGCATCGAGGTGCTGACCACCCGCATCCGCGCCAACGAGGACAACCTGCGGCGCATTCAGGAGTTGAAACAGCAACTGGCCAAATCGCGCGTGTCCATCGAAAACATGCCGCCCGAAAAACAGGAGATTTACATCGGCATCCTCCGCAAGGAACAGGTTTCGCAGACGGAACTGAAAAGCCTCGTCCGCCGGAAAAAAACGCTGAACGCGGGCCTCCAGGAGTTTCTCGACGGCAGCGTGAAAGTCGTGGACAACCTCTTCCCGCCCGTGCGCGTCCAGATCGGCGACGCCATCAAGGAATTCCGCGAACGCCTGAACGCGGTCACCCTGACCTACAATAAAACGTTGGGGATCGTCAGCCGTTCGTCGGCGCAGGAACAAGCCAACCCAGGAGACCCCACCCCATGAGCATCAGCAGGAAACAGAAGAAGAAAGGCTGGCAGCTCGTCTTGGCTCTCGGCCTGATTATCGAAATTATCATCATCGCGGGCGCCGTCCTGTCGCTCGTCAAGGATGGCGAAGAGATAACGAACTACCAGATTATCGTGATCGTCGTCATGTTCGTGTTGATTTATATCGCCTTCCTCAAACAGAAAAGCATCGATATCTCCCGCTCCGTCGTGGAGGAAAAAATCAAGACCCAGACGCTGGTCCAGCACCTGCGGGACGGCATTCTCCTGCTGGATCCGGCCAACCGCGTCCTCGTGATCAACCCGAAAGCCTCCGAGGTGCTCGGCGCCTCCGACCTGGCTTTGCTGGAGCAGAATCTGGACGGCAAGGTGGATGCCGACCTGCAGTCCATCCTGGCCCCCGGCCAGTTCGGCGAAAAAACCGGCGTCTTCCTGGACACCGGCCGCCCCGTGCATTTCAGCGTCATCGGTCTTCCCGCCCTCCACGAGGAGGAAGCATACAAGCTGGTCTATGTGCGGCCGGTCGAAACCGGCGACGTCGCCGTGGCGGCCGGGGTGGAGCATGGCCCGGACGATGCCGCCCAGGCGGCGGAGACGCTTCACCGGATCGCCGAAACGATCGGCCGGTTTCTCAAAGCATCGGACGCGCCGGAAGCCCGGGTCTCGCTCGCCGGCGCCGCTCTCCAGAGTCTGTCGCTGCGGTTTCGCCTGCTGACAGGCGCCCTGACCGGCCGGCTCAAGAAGAAGGACGCCGCCTCGTCCTTCCAACCCCTCCACTGGCAGGCCCATAAACGGATCGAGCATCTGCTGACCGGTCTCGAACCGCTGTCGTCGGCGCTGGGCGTCAAACTGGACACGTCGTTCAACGATCCGGAAATCCAGCTCAAGGGAAATCCCGACTGGCTGGACCTGGCGCTCGTGCAGGTGCTGACCAACGCCCTGGCCGACTCGCCAGCCCTGGAGGGCTCGGTGAAAATACGCACCGCCGCCATGGGCGCCAATGTCGGCATCGCGGTGATAGACTCCGGCCCGGTGGTGGCCCAGGAGGCCGCCGCCCGCCTTTTCGACGTCCCCTATGCCGGCGCCGCGGACATCTCCGGCATCATGGTCAGGACCCAGTCCAGCGGGCTGGCCCTGGCCCGCGCGATCATCGAAGCCCACGGCGGCACGCTGGCCGCCGAGCCGCCCATGGACGGCGGCCTCCGCATCATGATCATGATCCCGAACGAAGGGTGAGGAATTTTGTCCCGACCTCTGGAGAGTCGGGATGAATTTTGGATTGGCCAGACTTCAATTTCTAACGTCCGCTTTCGACGTTCGACGTTGCCATGTCGCTTCGCCAGTGGCCACTTGGCCGCCATGCGGCCGACGTGCATGCGGCCGACGTGGGAAGTTCTTCTTTATCCCGCCCAAAACCCATCCCCCGCCACCTTCCTCTCTGCTCCGGCCGTGCTGCGGGGCGCGGCGCTTTTCCACACCCGCACATAGTCCACTTCGAATTCCGTTGGAAAACCCTCGGACAAGGGTTTCACCGTATAGGGAGGACGCAGTCCGAACGACACGATGACAGCCAGAGCCTGGTGCCAGAACTCGTTGGGCCGGCTTCTGACCAGCTCGCCGTCGATATACCACTTGATCTCTTGTTTATCCCATTCGATCCCGTAGACATGGAAGGCCTCCCGCGGATCCCAGCTCGATTCCCAATCCAGGTGCTCGCCGATCTTCGGGCCGTTCTCCCTCTTCGCCTGGACACCGGCCAGCTTCGGGTGACGGAAAACAAACGCGTTGGCCTGGGCCTGCCGGACGTTTTTGGACTGCATGAGTTCGAAATCCAGTTCCGTCCAGATATCCGGTTCGTTGCGGAACAGCCAGAACGCCGGGCATACACCGGGAAAAAGCGGCGCCGTCTTGAGGCGCGCCTCGAAATAGCCGTACCGGATGGCCGGAGCCCTGCTCCGAATGGCCGCGGATGTGTAGAATATCTTGCGGCCGGCGCGCTCATGCTCCCGATACTGCATGCGCAGCTTCAGCAGACCGCCTTCGAGCCGGACGTTCCCGGGCTCCCACGACCAGGTGCCGCTCCAGTCGGCGATGTCGTCGTCCCATTTTTCACGGTCCAGTACGGCCCCGCGAAACTCGTCCGAAAACTCGGACTGCAAGATCCACTTCTGCCCCTGAGCCGTCAACGGTTGCGGAGGCAATGGGGTGTCATCCTTCCCGCCCAAAGCCGCGCAGCAACACCACAGAAAGGCCGTCATTGCAATCGCCCTTTTCATCCTCGCACGCATCCGCATGGCAACAGGTTGACCGATCTCCACGGGACACCTAAAACCCACAACCAAAAACCTATAACCCGACACCTTCCGTGTCATCCCTTCGGCGCGTCCTTAGCCCACCGTTGGTATTCGTGCGGCCAGCGCTCCTTGTTGAGCTCCACGAGCCGGCGGAAATAGGCGGCCGTGCGC
>JACQHI010000108.1 GCA_016199105.1 Lentisphaerota bacterium
CGTCAATGTCGATCGGGGTCTCGGCCGGCGCCCCCATGGCCGTGTTCAGGCTTCCCTTCGCCGCGCGGATCAGGCTGTCGGCCCGGACCCGCTCCACACGGGCATCATCCACTTCAACCTGCGCGCGCAAGACATCCGATTCGGTCTTATCACCCACCGTCTGCCGGTTTTTCGCGATCTCGAGATGCGATTCGGCCAGAATAAAACTGTGTTCCGCCACGACACGCAGTTCCATGGCCACGGCAAGCTGATAGAAGGTTTCGTGCACCTCTAGGATCACGGTCTGGCGAACCGCATCGGCGGTGTGGACAGCGGCGGCTTCCAGAGAATGGGCGGCCGCCAGGCCGGCATGGCGGACGCCGCTGTCCAGCAGCAGGACACGGGCGAAGCCGCCGGCAGCCCAATCGTCCGTGGGTCCGACGATCGAGGGAAGGTTGGGAGCGCCGAGGCCGCCGGGCAGAAAGGCGTGGGTTTGCCAGCGACTCACGCCGCCCCGCACGCCGAGCGTGGGATAGTACGCGGCGCGCGACTCGCCGACAGCCTCGCGGGCCGCGATCCGGTCCTGAGCGGCGGCGCTCAACAGAGGATTGCGTTCAAGCGCCAGACGCACGCAGTCGCTCAACGTCAACCGGACCGGATTTGGCTGCGCGGGGTCTTCCGCCCAGACGAAAAAAGGAAAACCGACAACCAATGCCAGCCGGAGCAAATGTCTTAAAGAACCCGTTGTTTTCACGGTGACCCCCTTTGTTCAAATTGCATAATTGAACGAACCTTCCAACCGGTAGGGCGCACTGACCCAGCGCGCCGCGGTTCATCGTGAACGATTCACCGTGAACGGCGGTTTCGGCGAAACCTCCCTACCCAAACGAAAATCCATACTACCATCCCGAATGTGCCCGCCCCCGACTCTCCGAGAGGTCGGGGCGCGAATCACCGCTAACCCTTGACTACGCAGGAGGCATCCCGCCCCGGGATGCCTCCTGCGTAGTCACGACAAGGTTTTATGAAATCGCCAGGAGGCCGCCCTGAGCATCGCCACTCCCATGACGGCCAGCGCCAGCAGTTGGGGCCAGAGCACGTCCACGCCCACGCCCTTGAGAAAAATGCCGCGAACGATGACCATGAAATACCGGAGCGGATCGAGAAGGGTCAGCCACTGGACCGCCTCCGGCATGTTGGCGATGGGGAACATGAATCCCGAAAGCAGGATCGCCGGAAAATAAAAGAAAAACGTGCTCATCAGGGCCTGCTGCTGGGTCTGGCTCACCGTGGAAATGAGCAGACCGATCCCCAGTGTCGTCATCAAAAAGAGGGCGGTCGAAAGGAAGAGCAGCGGCACGCTGCCCCGGATGGGAACCCCGAACCAGAAAACGCCGACCAGGGTAATGGCGATCACGTCCACGAAACCGATCGCCGCGAAGGGGAGGGTCTTGCCGAGGATGAACTCCGCGGGGGTGATGGGGGTGACCATGATCTGTTCCATGGTGCCGATTTCCTTTTCCCGGACCACGGCCATGCTGGTGAGCAGGAGCGTGACAAGCATGACCAGCATGGCAATCACGCCGGGAATATAGAAATTACGGCTTTCCAGGTTTTCGTTGAACCAGGCGCGCGTTTGGAGCTCCACCCCGCCCGGAGGACGGAACACCCCCTGCCGCACCGCTTCGCGGGCCAGAAAAATGGCGCCGGCCATCTCTTCCACGATCCGCGCGCTGTAGTCGAGGACAATGCCGGCCGTGTTGGAATCGGTCCCGTCCAGGATGAGTTGCACCGTCGCGGTCCGGCCGGCGCGCACCTGCGCGTCAAACCCCTTGTTCACGCGCAGGATGGCGCCGGCTTTTCCGCGGTCAATCAGCTTCCGGACCTGCCGGTCGTCGTCCACGCAAGCCACGACGTCGAACACGCCCGACCGGACAAACCGAGCCGTCAATTCGCGGCTGGCCACGCTGTTGTCCAGATCGTGAACCGCCAGGGCGACATGCCGGACGTCGGTGGTGACGGCGTAGCCGAAGACCAGCACCTGGATCATGGGGGCCAGAAAAATGACGCGTTTCATCTTCGGATCCCGGAAGATGTGGATGAATTCCTTCACCACCATGCGCTTGACGCGTTCGAGGATCATAGGGTCATCTTCTTCTTGAATTTCAACTGGGCCGCGGCGATCACGCCGACGGCGAAAAGTGTCAACAGGCCCGCCTCGAGAGCCAGGATTTCCAAGCCGATCCCTTTCAGGTAGATGCCTTTCAGCGCCGCGACGAAGTAGCGGGCCGGTATCAAATAGGTGATAAGCTGAATGGGCTTCGGCATGTTGCCGATGGCATACATGAAGCCGGAGAGCAGGAAGGCGGGCAGGAACGTAAGAATGATGGCCAACTGGCTCGCCAACAACTGGCTTTTCGTGACGATGCTGATCAGGATGCCGAGCGACAGGGTCCCGGCCAGGAAAATCGCGGCCACGCCGAACAGCAACGCCACGCTCCCGCGCAGGGGAACCTGGAACAGGAACTCGCCCATCAGAATCGCCAGCAGCACGTCGAGCATCCCGATGACGAAATACGGCAGAAGTTTCCCCGCAATGAGTTCCGAGCCGCGAACGGGCGTGGAAATCAACTGCTCCATGGCGCCGCCTTCCCATTCGCGGGCCACCGTGAGCGACGTCAAGAGAGCGGCAATAACCATCATGATGACCGCGATGAGGCCGGGCACGATGTAGTTTTTGGACTCCAATTCGTCGTTGAACCAGACGCGGGGACGGATTTCGATGGCGCCCGGTCCCCGCGCATCGGGGATAAACGCGCTCGCCACGCTATTAGCATGGCCACAGGTGGAGAGCGAGATCGAGGCGCCATGGATTCTTTGGGTTTCCCGGACGATCGCATCCCGGCTATACGCGAGCGCCACAATCCGCGCATAGCCCATGGCGATGGTGGCGGTATTGGCGTCGCTGCCGTCCACGATCAATTGCACCGGCGCCGGTCGGCCTCCCGCGACACGGCCGGCAAAATCCGGGGGAATCACGAGCGCCACCACCGCCCGCCGATCGTCAATGGCGCGTTCGACCTCGCGATAGTTGGACGCCGCGGCACGGAGGCTGAAATAGCGGGAGCCGGTGAACCGGCTGACGAAGTCCCGGCTGGCTTCCGAACCGCTCTGGTCCCAGACGACCAGGGGCACGTTATCCACATCCAGCGTCAGGGCGTATCCGAAGAGGATGAGGAGCAACAGGGGAATCGCGATGGCCATTCCCAGGCTCCGCGGATCCCGGACGATGTGGATCCATTCCTTCCGGGCCATGGCCCTGACGCGCAGGAGATTCATCCCCGCACCTCCGCCTGAGGAGGCTCGGCGCGGTCCCGCGCCTCGATCAAGGCCACAAACACGTCCTCCATCGTCGGCGAAATTTCGAGCGCATCGGCGTGCAGGCTGTCGGCTTTGAGCGCGCCGGGCGCGCCGCTGGCGATGATTTCGCCGCGATACATGAGAGCGATGCGGTCGCAATACTCGGCTTCGTCCATGTGGTGGGTGGTCACGAAAACCGTCACCCCTTTGTCCGCAAGTTCGTAGATCAGGGTCCAAAACCGGCGGCGGCTGATCGGATCCACGCCGGACGTGGGTTCATCGAGGAACAGCACCGGCGGTTCGTGGAGAATGGCGCAGCCCAGCGCCAGGCGCTGTTTCCACCCCCCGGACAGCGCGGCCGTACGCGAGCGGCGATGTTCGGTCAAGCCGGCCATGGCAATGACCCACTCCTTGCGGGCCTGTTTTTTCGCCGGGACAAGCCCGTAAATGCCGCTGTAAAAATCGATGTTCTCCTCCACGGTCAGGTCCTCATAGAGGGAGAACTTCTGGCTCATGTAGCCGATGCTGGCCTTGATCTTTTCCGGTTGGGAGCCCACGTCGAATCCCGCCACCTGGCCGCCGCCTCCGGACGGCGTCAAGAGGCCGCACAGCATGCGGATGGTGGTGGACTTGCC
>JACQHI010000109.1 GCA_016199105.1 Lentisphaerota bacterium
CGGTCACGCGGAGCGTGACCCTCCCAAAACAACGGCTTTTTTGATGGAGGGACGTGCTCCGTCACGTCTAAATCAAAAAAGAATCAATCCGAAAACCCATGATGGCTTTCGTTTTTTTAAACCGTTGAACCGCTCAACCGTGAACCTGATTCGCAACCTTTTAGTCTGCGCGTGCTCACGCCCGCTCACGGATACCGGCCGGGCTGATTGAGGCCGGACGTCTCCGGCAGGCCGAACAGGAGATTCATGTTCTGGAGCGCCGAGCCCGCCTGGCCTTTGACCAGATTGGCGATATTGGCCCAGAGGTGATCCGGCTTGATCACGTAGTGCACCTTGCGCCGCATCTGCTTTTCGAAGTCCACCACGTCTCCGGGGTTGTTGGCATGCCAGATCGCCAGCGGCACGCGGGGATCGCCGGCGGGGATGGCGGGATAGTCCCGGCCCAGCTCTTTCTTCGCCGCGACCTCGTAGTTGTCGGAGAGGTAGCGCAGGAAGAGGAAGGCCAGCATGCAGTCGCGGGAATCATCCGCGTTCATCGCGCCGCGCAGTTGGTCGGCGATGGTCCAGAGGGTTTTGCCCAGTTGCTTTTGGTTTTTTGTTCGGTCATAATGGATTCGCCTTCGATCGTTCTTTCAACAGCCGGTCCAGCATTCCGCCTCTTGCAACGTGGGGAGTAAACAGCGCATCGGCGTGTTCAAGGACAAACCGGTTGCGCGCCTCCGCCGCCGCCAGATTGCCGGAAACGTCCCGCATTTCTAGAATCAGCATCCGGTTTTCTTCGAGCGCATTTCGCACGCCCGGCGCAAAGGCCGAATCCTCAATCCCCCACGCCGGGCAGGCAATGACCCGCCGTCCCGCTTTCAGCAGCCATTCCAGCATCTCCTGCTCTTTCGGCGAATGCCAGCCGCCGAAATAAACATCGGCTTCGGGCAGCTGTATGGGCGACATCGATGTCGCCCTTACCGCCCGGCTGCACAGCACCCCGAGCTTTTCCCCGTTCCATAGCGCCGGGTTTCCGATGCCCCGCAAGCCGCCGCCCAATTCCTGCACACACCTCCACGGATTCATGCGGATATATTCGGCGATTCTCCGTTCCGCCTCCGCCGAACGCACAATCATTTCATAATAATTGCGATGCCACATCCGCGGGGCAATGGGGGCAAGGGAGGCGGCGAGGCAGGCCTCGCCCCTACGTACGGGCGACGCCTGCGTCGCCCCATTCATCGACCCATTCGCCGCCCTATTCCATTCCCGCGACACCGCCGCCTTGAATCCGCCGATCGCATCGCCCAAACGCAACGGCCCCTCTTGCATGCGGACCAGGGCATGAAAATGATCCGGCATGATCGCCCATTCGCTCCAGCTTATCTGCGGGCATTTTTCCGCCGTAATCCGCAACCGCTCTTCGACCAGCGCGCGCAGCGCCCCCATAAAGGGCTTCCCGCCCGTGGCCGCCACTAGCTCCCGATGCGCGCAGAGCGTGACAAAATACACCCCGCCCCCGGCATAATCATGCCGCTTCAGCCGGATGCTTCGGCGGTGGTGCAAGGCCGGATCATAGCTCATGCCGCCACCCCCTCCGCCGGCGCAGGGAAGAGCTGCTGCATGAGCCCTTTCTTGTGGGCCTTGAGGGCTTTGAGCTTGTCGCTTTGGGCGGCGATCAGGTCGTCGAGGGAGGAGAGGCAGTCAACGACCTTGTCTTGCTCGATTCCGCTAGGCAGTCGCAACGGAAGCGCCTTAATTTGATCGACCGAGACTACATTCTGGATCGCTCCTCCACCTGATTGCGAGAGGAGCTTCCGCTGCACACTTGGCAGTTCAAGGACATGCTTCAAGACTCGCGGATTGCAGTTCGGAGCGGCTGTTAACTTCAGCAACGCTTGGTTTATGACGCCGGCAGCTGCGCCCTTGGGAATCACTGCAAACTTTCCCATTGTTCCCGAGCAGCTCATAATGATGTCGCCCGGTGCAACTGCAAATCGCTTTAATTCTCCGAACTTTTCTTCGGATATGTGGTATCTGAATGAACTGAAGTCACTGTAGATCGCATGCGACTGTTCATAGACGGCGTATCCGCTCTCGACAAAAACCTCCTTCTTAAGACTGCCACCAAAGGGGCCGCGAACTAACTTGCTGATGTCCCGCTTCACGGATACCGGCCGGGCTGATTGAGGCCGGACGTCTCCGGCAGGCCGAACAGGAGGTTCATGTTCTGGAGCGCCGAGCCCGCCTGGCCCTTGACCAGATTATCGATGTGCGAAACCACCCGCAGCTTGTTCGTGCGCGCATCCACGTCCACGATCAGGTTGCAGTAGTTGGTGCCCCGCACGTGGGACGTGCCGATGGCGGCGTCGGGCCCGAAAATCCGCACGAACGGGCTGTCCTTGTAGAACTGCCGGTA
>JACQHI010000110.1 GCA_016199105.1 Lentisphaerota bacterium
GAAATGAGGAAGGATGAATTATGAATGAGGAAAAGGGAGGGGAGCCGGAGCAACCACGCGATTTAAAGGAACGGACGGAAGGATATGCCTTGCGGATTATCAGGCTGTATTCCGCCCTGCCGAAGAAAGATGAGGTGGCGCAGACGTTGGGACGACAGCTATTGCGGTCGGGCACATCCGTTGGAGCGAACTACCGGGAAGCCAATCGCGGAAGATCAAAGGCCGAGTTCATCGCAAAAATGGGGGACTCTTTGAAGGAGTTGGACGAATCCGACTACTGGCTTGGCTTGCTTTTGAAGGCGAATGTCATGGCCGACAGCCTGCTCGTTCCGTTGATCGACGAAACGAACGAGTTGATGGCCATTTTCTGTGCGATCATCAAAAAAACCCGCGACGGCCTTCGCTGAGTTTTTTCGTCATTCTTTAATTCGATTTCTTCATTCCTCATTCATCCTTCTTCATTCCAAATCATACGATGTCCGAGATGCGGGGCAGCATGCGCACTTTGCTGTCGGGGTGGCAAGCCCACCACTTGAGCTCCATCCACATCCGCAGGCGGCCGAGGCCGGACAGGTCGCGCTTGGGGCCGTGCCAGGAATAACCGGAGCCGACGTATTTCGTGGCGATGTCCCGCGCGGCGTCCTTCTGGTTTTCCTCCAGCAGGCAGAGCGCTTCGATGAAATCCATGGCGGGGGCTTCGCCGTCGAGCCGCGGGGCGAGTTCGGCGCGGGCGAATTCCTTCAGAGTGCTCTTCGGATGATAGGTCCAGTGGCGCATGGCCAGGTAGTTCAATTGCCAGGTCATGGTGCGGCTGCTGGCTTCGCCGTGGATGCTGATGCCTTCCAGGCCGGACTCCCACGAGCGCAAACAACCCTCGGCGAAAGCGCTGAGGGCCAGGCCTGACCGCGGCACGGGCGACCACTGGCTGCCCTGGTGCATGAAGCCGGCGGAGCGAGGCGTCGGCGGCCGGAGGCCCTTGGGCCAGGCGGGATTGTCATAGACCCGGTCCGGCAGGGATGCGTTCATCCAGTCCCGCAGCGGGATGGGCATTTTCATCAGCATGCCGCTCAGGGTCCACATGCAGATCGCGCTTTTCGGCATATGTTTGGCGAAGTAGGGTTCCTGGGCGCCGAGGCCGCGGTCCTGGCCGTTGGGCCGGTTGGAATCGAATCCGCAGTAAGGGACATAGATGTTCCAGGCCCGGGGGTTCAGGCGGTCATAGACTTCCAGGGCCTGCCGGTAGGCCGCATACTGGTCTTTCAGGAAATCCTCCTCCCCGCCGGGAATGCGCTTGCGGCTTTTCACGGCGAGCGGGGAGTGGTCCACGATGTAATCCCCGTTTTCCATATAGACGCCGCCGATGGGAAAAGCTTTGGCCATCCACTCGAGGGATTTCCGGATATAGGCCTGGCTTTCCGGGTGGAAGGGGGAGAGATTGCCGCCCGGCGTACCGTTCTTTTCGTGGCCGCCCAGCCCGGGGTTGTGCGCCATGAAGGTTTCCAGGTTGGCCGGATGCTCGCCCTCGTAATAGATGCCGCTGTAGGAGGTGACGCCCAGGCCGGGCAGGACGGCCACGCCGCGGTCCTCCCCGTAGCGCGCGATATCGTAGGCGAACGCCTCCCCGCCATGGCTGTCGCGGAAGAAACCGCTGATCATCACGGCATTGAAGCGCATGTCCACGGCATGATCGATGAGGCGCTTGTAGTCCTCGAGAAACGTTTCGGGCCGTTTCAGATACGGGTTGTTGCAGCCGTTGACCTGGTTGCCGGGATCGTCGAGCACCCAGTTGGTGGAGTGGTCCCACGTCCAGTAAAAGCGCAGGGGGAAAGCTGGGATTTCCTTGCGTTCGCCGCCGCGATACACGAGGGACGGGGGCGCCCATTCGCTCCAGAGAACGGCTTCGGAGAGTCCGGCCAGGGCGCCAAAGCGGTCCCCGCCGACGACCAGCAGGACCCGGCCGGCGGCGTGCGGCACGGCGCGGATCCAGTAGGCGCCGGTTTTCGGGAGGGTGGGGATTTTAACCTTCAACAGCCGGGCCATGTTGCGGGCGGCGTCCGTGCCGGCCACGCAGGCGGCGAGCGCATCCTCCCGTTTCAGGAAGGTGGCGTCGATCAATTCGGCCGGCATGTGCTTGAAGCGATCCGCGCCCAGTTTCTTTTGGGCGAGATCGAGGCCGGCCCGGAGAATGTCGCGGTCCAGGCAGAGCAGCAGTTTTCCGTCGGGTCGCAGACGCAGTGCATCGGTCATGGCGAAGGCTCCTTCAGGTTCGGGATGCGCAAAAACGGGATGTTTTTACATCCACGGCTGACAAGGAACAAGCGCCGAGTTTATCCTGCTTCATGGGGATGTCCGCGGGCCGCTCGTCCTGCCCATCGGCCAGGGAGAGCGGTCCCTACCAAACATGACCTGTGCGGGATCGTCCGATGTCGTCGCGATGAGATACGGCAAAAACAGGTAGGGCGGCTTGGCCCAAGCCGCCGCGATCCGGAAACCGCCGTTCACGGTGAATCGTTCACGATGAACCGACGGCGCGCGTCCCGCGCTGTTACGGGGCGCGCCTACCATAGAACCGCAATGTTGATATGGAAACGCGGTACTACAGGGCGGGGCGGCAGGTGGCGGGCAGGGGATTGTACAGGTCGGAGGCCAAAGCCCATGGAGGGCGGCAGGCCCCTGCCGCCGGCCTTCTCGCCTGCCCGCGCCGTACTCGCAGGTGGGCGGTGGATGCAGCGCAGGGTTGGCGACTTCATTTCTGTGAAATCAGGTTGTGTTTGCGGGAGAGGATTACTGACTCTATCTCCTTGCGTTCAATGTCGGGTACAACTGCATCGAGAACGAGGTGGCCGATGGGGAAGATATAACACTGGTTGAAGGCGCAGAGGGCAGGCTTATCATTCGGTATCGCATCTTCCGGTTCCAATTTGATGTCCCCTGGCCTCATGTGCGTCGAGAACACTCGCCGGGCACGAATTAGGATCTTGCGCGGCTCCGAAGGAAATTTGAGGATATGCTCAAATGTCTCGACATATCGACTGGCGGCATTGGCGTAGAGAACCCTTTCAAAACGGATGCTACCTTCAATGTAGTATTGGCGGTCGAAATTCGTTTCAACACCCTCGATCACGAGAAACTTCTTTGGATCGTATTGAATTCGTGCTGTGGCAACTAGGTCGCCAGAATACGTCTCCCACCACCAGATCGGGTGCGACTCGCCAGTGCGCGCTTGAACCTCGGCAAGTTCAACAGCGTGTACCGTTGAAGATAAAGCGAATAACAAGAGTGCTAAAAAGAGTTTCATTGAAAAGTGGTCCAAATCGCCACCAGTTGTTCTGCCTTGAAAACAACATGCTCCCTGCGTTCCGCTAGGAGCATGTTATCCTCCAAACTTTTCGGACGGCATCGCCGGTGAATGTGGAGCTCCATCGAAAAGGCATCGTTGTTTCATGGGCTGGCTGAATCAAGTCGGTCCGGTCAAAAATTGGCCGGGGCGATCTCGAAATACGCCTGCGGATGGTTGCACACCGGACACTGCTTCGGAGCCCCGGGGGCTTCGACCGTGAAGCCGCAATTGCGGCAGCGCCACGTCACTTTCTCCTGCCGCTGGAAGACGCGTTGCGACTGCACGTTTTCCAGAGAAGGTGTACTTGTTCCGCGCCTGCGATTCGCCCGCAAACGCTTCCTTCAGATTGGCTTCCGTCCGGCTTCCCTTCAGGTCCATCGTGGTCTCCTTGTTGTTGTTGCTCGGGACTTCTCTTAGTTATCACTATGGCTGTTAGGCGGTTTCATTCGGTGAATCTTCCGATGGCATTGATCCCATATAATCCGGGGTCCATCTGTCCAAACGCAGGCGCATAACGACCGTCGGCCTCGCGGACGAGGAAAAGGAGAAATTGTTGCTTCTTCTCGGGATCGAAGGAAATAAGATTGGGGCCGTTGTCAACGGTCTTATTATCGGCACGATAATGGTGAAGGACAAAATCCTTGAGCGTCTTATCGCCTTTAAGGATGGCAGAGACTCTAAACTTTGTTTCGACGCCGATAACAGGCTGGCCGTGGAAACCTGGGAGGTCAATGTGCTCTTGGGTGTCGTTGGTAGCTGTAGGAGTGGCAATGACTACCAAGTCGGATTTGTCGAGAAGTTCCTGATACGACCATAGACGAATCATCCGTGCGCCAACAATGCCATTCGAAATCAGAATGAACACAGTGGTAAGAACAAATAGGCGTTGTTTCACGGGTTGGATGGTGGCCGAATCGAGCGATGAAATCAAGCCCGGAGTGGGCGAAGATTCCAAGGAGGCGGGCGGCGGTTTCAACCCGGCCTTCGCAGACAGAAGGCTTTGTCTCGGCGGAGTAGACCGAAACTGCCCCGCCTTGACAGAAAAAGGTAGGGCGGCTTGGCTCAAGCCGCCGTGATCCGGAAACCGGCGGCGTGTTGAGCCAACACGCCCTACCATAAGTCGGTCAGATCATCCAGCGGAAGCATGGTTTTGCTGTAAATGATTTTGTCATTATGAATGGTTGCTTGCTGCTTAAGGCGCCAAAGTGCCGCTAATTCGCGCGCTGCTCAAGCGCATTTCCGGGCAGAAAGGTCGAAGTTCAACGCGCCGGGGCGATCCCCTGCCGGTCCCAGAAGCGGGCCACGTCTTTCATTTCCTCGTCCGAGAGCGTGTGTTCGGGAGGGCGCACATGCCTGCGCGCCACGCCGAAATGCTCCAGTGTCGCGCGCCATCGCCCGTGGAAGTGGGCATAACCGCCGGGCAGGCTGGCCCAGTCGAAGAAGGGCTGGTCCACCGTGAACACGAGCTGCCGGGCCTTCGCGAAATCCTCCGCTTCGATGGCCCGCCAGAAGTCCATGGCAATCCATGGCGCGAACGTGGCGAAAGTGCTCAGATATCCCGTGCTGCCGAAGAGGCGTCCCATCATGAACCGCGATTTCTGTCCGCCGCAGAAGATGGACAGGCGCTTGCCGAATTTGTACAGCAACTCGTAATAGACCCGGTCCCCCGCGTCCTCCTTCATCCCGACCACCCGGTCGATCTCCACCAGCCGCTCGATCACCGATACGGGCACGTTCCCTTGCAGGATGATGCCCAGTCGGGTCGCGTCAAGCAGTGCCTTGTAGTGCGCGAGGCGCTCCTGGTCGTCGGCGACGCCCGGGGCTTGAATCTGGAGGCCGTCGGCGCCCGCCGCTTCGGCGAAGCGGGCGTAGTCCACCGCCAGGCCCGTCCACCAGCCCGCATGGGTCGCCGCGATGGCCACGCCCCGCCCGCCGACGGCTTCGACGAGGACCCGGGTCAGTTCCTTGATCTCGTCGTAGGTCAGGAGGGCGTAGGCGCTGTCGCCGGCGGTGAGTTCATACACCGTGACGCCGTGCTTCAGGCCCAGTTCGACGATGCTCCGAACGCCGTCATAGTCCACCGCATGGTCCGCCGTGAACGGCGTGGGGATGGCCGCGATGGGACCGCGCAGCTTGGCCTTGAGTTCGGCGGGTGACAGGGTCATGGGGAATCTCCTGGGAGGAAAAGTGGAGGAAAGGAGCGGCAAAGTCAAACCCGATCACCCGGGGCCAAAGGGCCTGTTATCAGGTTTACAGTTATCGGTTATCGAACCGATCCGGTATCCGGAAAGAGAATAGCCGCAAGGAGGCGCCACGTCGCTTCGCAAGTGGCCACTTGGCCGCAAAGCGGCAGACGTGGCAAGAAGCGCAAGCCTGCCCGAATGCCCCGCTGCTACTCTCCCCTGTAAAAAGAACACAAAGAACGCAGAGCGGGGCTTCATCTTTGTGCTCATTGCACTGCTAATGGCCTGATTCTTCGTTTTTGAAGAAGATTTTTATGTGTCAAAATCATTTACAGCAGAATCATTAAAAAGAAACCACTGGATCAACCTCGACTACCAAGCCGGAACGCTCATAACGC
>JACQHI010000136.1 GCA_016199105.1 Lentisphaerota bacterium
CCGCCGCTCCGTCGCCCTGGCCTCTGCCGGACGCGGTCAAGGGCCTGATGGGCGAGGACCGCCAATGGGACGGCGAATGGCAGGGCGTGTGCAAGGCCGATGACAAGGCCGTCGTCTGCGAACTCGCCATTCCGTGGC
Organism: Lentisphaerota bacterium; assembly: GCA_016199105.1. Taxonomy (GTDB): domain Bacteria; phylum Verrucomicrobiota; class Kiritimatiellia; order JAAZAB01; family JAAZAB01; genus JACQHI01. The sequence continues at coordinate 139 of JACQHI010000136.1, forward strand.
GCACGCTCGAACAGGCGGGTCTGCGCCGGGACGACCTGCCCGCAGGGGCTACGCCTCAGACGCTGCAGGCGGGCCTGATCGTCGATTTCAGCCGGCGCGGACGCCTCATTGACCGTCCAACCGCGAGCTTCGTGCCCGTGAGTTTCCGGCAAACCGCGGCCAGCCCCGTGCGGCCCTACACCGTGCACCTGCACTTCGCCGAGTTGCGGGATGTCGCGCCGGGCACGCGCGTCTTCGATGTCCTTCTCCAGGGCAAACGCGTGGCACAGGATATCGACGTCGCGCGCCAGGCCGGCGGACCGCGCCGGGCCCTGACGCTCGAGTTCACCGGCATCGCGGCTTCGACCAACCTGACGCTGGAACTGACGCCAAAGTCCGCGACCCCCGACTGGACCACAGCCCCCATCCTCAACGGCCTCGACCTCACGGTCGAGAAACCGTGAGGGGACATGAGAGATCAGCAATTTTAATTAGACCCCATTCGAAAAGGTCATGGAGGGCGAGCAGCTTGCCCTCCGTAGCTTGAAGAGCGAAGGATGGGTCCCCGCGAGCCGTGAGTAAAGGAAACTGCATGTGCAGCAACAGACCAGAGATTCACTCGGTTTTTGGGCATTTTGCGTGCTATTCTTGTTTGCGGCTCGCCAGAGTCTCGCCCTCCATCATGTCCGCAGGCGGGTCCGTCCCGATCGATCGCAACAGCCACCTCATGATTGAGGCATGCCGTTTTGCCTGAAGAACAAGTTGAACATCGCCCATGGATTAAGTATTTTGATTACATGAATTCAATTCGATATGTTTACTGGCAAGATCAAAACATGTGGCTCGGTCATTTGGAAGAATATCCAGACTACCAGACACAGGGCGAGACACTTGAGGAATTGCAGGCCAATCTCAAGGATATCTATGCCGATATCACCAGCGGCGCGATACCCAATGTGAAGCACGTTGGGGAATTGCAACTCGCATGAAAAGAAACGACCTGATTCGCGGAGACCCAAATGGGAAGTCACACGCGCAACCGCAGACACGGGTCAAAGGGCTTGGATGTCCGTGACGCCTTTTTTCTGAAAGAACACGGCTTCCACAACAGCAGCTCAAGAGCGGCGCTCAAAGACGAAAGCCTTAAGCGGGGCGGTTGGCAAGAAGAACGAGAATGATCATTGCGATCACAATCATCTGTACGCTGGTGTTTTGTGCCCCAGCATGGGCCACCACCAATGAACCAAGCTTTGTCTGTACCGTCGGGACGGACACGAATGGCGCGCCGATTCAGCAGGTGGAATGGCTGTTTCAGGATGAGGCGCTGTCTCTCACCAACTGCCCTGTTTGGTCTGGGTCAGTAGTGCAACTCATCGAGGAAAAGGAAGATCGCGTGAAGGTCAGATGTGACAAGACGTGTCTTCCCGACAAGGATCGCTGGCGCACATCCATTCTGAACAGCAATGTCGTTGTTGGCTGGCTCAGCAAATCCTCGCTCGTCAAAGTCGAGAAAGCAACCTGGAATGATCGAAAACGCAATGCCCAGCCAGAAGCGGCAGAGACCATCACTGGTCTCGTGGTGGAAATGCGAGCCAGCGTCAAATCCGCTGCCTCGTGGAATGCTCCGAGCGACCCGTATTATGTCCTCAAGACTGACAACCAGTCGATCACACTTCGCCCGTCTGAAACGGTATCGAGAGCGGATCTTGCTGGGTTAACAGGCAAACGCGTTTTCCTTCGTGGAAGGCATACGGAGGGCGAACCTTACAAACCATCACACCCCGGAGAACAGTATCCAATGGAACCGGAAGTCAAAATCGGAACCAACGGTGTGCCGGAGTTTGTCAAACTGCGTCGTCCGATAAATCGCGGCTCTGGGTTCGTCGTGACAAAGATTCTTGAAATGAAACAGCAGGACTGAACATCGACCCATGAAATTTTCTTCTCTTCCCGGAACTCAGCAACAGGCCTCGACGATCGTCCTCGGCTGCGCCTGGTTCGGAACGGACATCCCGGAAAGCCGCGCTTTTGAGCTGATGGACACCTTCGCCGGACAGGGCGGGAACTTTCTCGACACCGCCCACATGTATGCCGGTTGGGTTCCCGGCGGCGCCGGGAAAAGCGAAACGACCATCGGCCGATGGCTGAAAACCGTGCGGCGCGCGGACGTGGTGGTCGGAACGAAGGGCGCCGACCAGGGCATGAACGAGGCGTCGATCCGCCGGCAGCTCGCGGAGAGTTTGACGCGACTGGCCACCGACTACGTGGATTTCTACTGGCTCCACTCGGACGACCCCCAGACGCCCGCGGGGGAGATTCTCGGCTGGCTCAACCGGATGGCCGACGAAGGGCTGTTCCGGTCCTTCGGCTGTTCCAACTGGCGCCTGCCGCGCCTGCGCGAGGCCGCGCAATACGCGAAAGACCACCGGCTCCGCGGCTTTGCCGCCAGCCAGATCGGCTGGAGCCTGGCACGGGTCACCCCGGAGGTCGCCAAGGCGGGCAGCCAGGTGTTCATGGATGACGACACCTTCGCCTTTCACCGGAACACCGGCATGCCGGTCGTCGCTTTTTCGTCCCAGGCCGGCGGTTTCTTCGCGGGCAAGTACAACCCGGAGGGCGCGCCGGAAGGTCAGAAACCCAACCCCGCGATCGTCCGTTATTATGGCACGCCGGAGAATCACGCCCGCCTGGCCGCGGTCCGGAAGTTCGCCGGAACCCGGGGCCGCACCGCCAACCAGGTGGCGCTCGCCTATCTCATCAATCAACCCTTCCCTGCCTTCGCGATCGTGGGCGCCGGCACGCGCGACTACGTCCTGGATGCCTGCGGCGCCGCGGACCTCGTCCTGACCGCCGGGGATCTGGCCGCGCTCGACATCCGGCGTTGACGGAACTCCGGGTCGGACTTATTCTCCGGGCTTTCCATTGGAGGCAACATGGATCAAGTCATCAACAACGCCGTGTGCATGGGCAACGCTCATCGGATTCCGGAAATTCTCGACGACCTGCCCTCCGGCTGGAACCGGCGTCCGGTCGAGGCGCTGGCCGCCTATCTCGGCGGCTGCCTGGGGCAGCCGCCCCGCGTCACGCCGGCCATGACGGCAGGTGATCGAACCGCCCCCCTCTTCATGCTGGGTTCTCCCGAAATGTGCCGGCGCTGGAACCTCGCTCCGCCCCCGGACGGACCCGAGAGCTATGCGCTCGATGTGCTGACAGCTCCATGCTACTCCGCGACGTCAGCAACGGCCGTCTTCGCTACGAAGCACGAGCCCGTGCCGACGGTCGTGTTGGGCGCCCACTCGGAACGGGGACTGATGCGCGCGGTCCGGCATGCGATCCGCCTGCTCCGTCAGCAGGGGCGCTCTCTTTGGATCGAAACCGCTTCCGCGCGGGAAAAGCCCTGGATTGCGGAACGCGAGTGGACCGTATGCTCATGGGAGCCGCAGTGGGTGCGCGCCCAGTTTTCCAATCCCTGGGCGGACGCCCGCATGAACGTGTTCCGCTTCTCCCGCCGGCAATGGCGTCGCTATCTGGCCCTGGTGGACGAATTTGGCTTCACGGGCATCCAACTGGCCTCCCAGTGCTACAACTGGCGACTCTTCGGCTCCGTCGAAAATTATCACGACACGCTCGGGGAAATCGCCGACCTCGCCCACGAGCGCGGGCTGTCAGTCTCGCTCTGGGTCTGGGCGGCGCAATTCGACGGCTACGGCTGGGTGGACCCGGAGGTCGTCTATGTTCCCGCGTCGGGCGGACGCGCCAGCGAAGATCCGCGCGTGCGGCGTTCGTTCGAAAAATACTACGACCTTTACAGCGACCTGGCGCCCCGTGTGGACCGGATCATCGGCCATTTTTTCGATCCCGGCATGTTGAAGCGCCTTGACGATGCCCTCGCCTTCATGCGTCTGCTGGAGGAGAAGTGCCGTGCGCGCAATCCCCGCCTGCGTTTCGCCATCGACGCCTGGTGCACCGGACCCGAGTATGCCCAAACCATCCGCGACGCCGGGTTGCGCGATTTCCTGGTGCTGGAGACCAGCCATTGGGACGGCCCGCGCCGGCGCGAGTTCCGGCGTCAGATGCGGGAGGCGGGCTTCGCCAGCGGAATCTGGGGCTGGTACGACACGGAAATGGAAAGCGACCAGAAGGCCTCCATGTTTGTCAACGCGCGCGGACTCCAGGAGCTCTATCGAAATATCCGGGCGGCCGGCGAGGACATCCAGCCGGTCGTCTATTGGTCCGAAATGGAGGCCTGCCACCTCATCAACCTGTTTTCCGTCTTCGTGGCCGGCCAGCTCCTGTGGAATCCCGAGCGGGACCCGATGGCGCTCCTGCGCGAATGCGTCGAGGGGATCTGGGGCTCGCAGCGGGGGGCCGTTGTGCTGGAGGCCCTGGAGTTGATCCAGGATGCGCGCTCGGGTCCCACGTGGGCCACCTACTGGGTCGAACGCCGACTGGGCACGGACGATCCCTCCCGCGACGCCGGCCGCGCGGCGGACTGCATCCGCGCCCTGCACACGCTCGAACCCGAGCCCTCCCATCACTCCAAATTCACGCTGCCCGTCGAGCCGCGCGTCCTCATCGAACTCATGTTGCCGCATCTCGAACAAATCCGCTTGTATGCCCTCTTCCGCCGGCGCCTGACGGAGGCAAAGGACGCGGCTGCGGCGGGGGCCGACAAAGGGCGGCTGACCGAGCTGATCGAAGCCGCCTGGCAGCCAATCCCGGACTTCACGACGTGGATCGGCACCTGCGGCGCCCTCGAGGCCCAGCGCCAGGAGCAGGAGGTGCGCGCCTTCTGCGCCGCCCAGGGCCTGCCGATGCCGCGCCGTCCGTGGCGCCAGGCGCAATGGACGGCGCGCCTTCTGGAAAAGATGGCGGACGCCCAGCGCCACCATGCCCGGCCGGTGCCGTGTTCGATCGGCTTCCTTTGCGACGACGGGCTGAACCTGTCGCGCGAGGAGACGCAGGACCTCATGGCCGCCCTGGCGCGCGACGGCGTGGTGAAACCCGAAGACCCGGACGCCTATGTGCTGGCCAACTGGCAGGATTTCCCCGACGTGCGCCATTACGGCCTGGGCCGGCTGGCCCGCAGTAATTCGCCTTGAAACCGCTCAGGGGCGGGACTACGCTGTTAGCCGTTGCTAACAAACGTTCGTCCGGTATCAGAGATAGCCGATATGAAGAAATGCAAGAGAAGCGGTGAAAATGTTTGAAGCGATTATAGTCCCATTGCTTATCGTTGCCATTCTGTATGCGCTGGCATGGCGTCATTGCTGAAGCCGCAACAAGACGTGGTTAGCATGTTTCAATCCACGCCCCCCACGCGGAGGGCGACAACTGGAGGCGCGCCCAACCCCATCACAGTCAATGTTTCAATCCACGCCCCCCACGCGGAGGGCGACCCCTATTGTTGCGGCCCTGATCGTGTCGATTCTGTTTCAATCCACGCCCCCCACGCGGAGGGCGACAAA